>NZ_JAUSTY010000001.1:300000-449316 GCF_030813115.1 Bacillus horti
CGGCTTACAAATAGTCGCGAGGGTTTATACAGCACGTCCATGGCAGGAGGAGTGGCTAGATGAGCAATTTGCTCGCTTAAATGAGCTAGGTGTCCGTACCATTGTCTATAATGGTCGAGAAGTCCTTGGCTTTGAAGAGCGCGAGCATTTGGAGCAGACTGCTGAATGGTTTAAGCAATATGGAATGAATATGGGTATGATTGAATTCCATGAGCAAATCGGCGACAAGCGCATGAGCTCTTTAATCGATGATCAAGTTATACGCCTATTAAGTATATCGGAGGCAACGATTAACTCTGACCCGCTATATTCCATTGTTGATACTTTATCTCTAGCTGTATTAGAGAGAAATGTGCGCCTAGCTTATCTGAACCTACCATTCCCTAGTGCTAGTCAGCCTAATATGGAGGCCGAAGACGTCCTTAAGAAAGCGAATACCATTGTGCATGAGCTTTATCAAAATATACGTTCAAAGGGCTATGATTATGGTGTTGCTTCACCTTTCATAAGCTTTGATTTAAAGGAACGTGGCTGGCACAATATCGTTTTAATTATTGGTTCGCTTGCTCTGATCAGCTTGCTAGCCGCTCAATATCACAGGTTCTTAATCTATCTTCCCATTCCATTGGGATTGTTAGGCTATCTAGCTGCTAGAATGTTGGATATGGTTCAGTTGGTCCATCAGGCCTTTTCTCTTGCTACTGCAATCGCTGCTCCTACATTAGCTACGATTCTCATCTATCAATGGGCTATGAAGCATAGGGAAAGCTTTAAAAAGGGTTGGTTATGGAGCTTATTGTTTTTTGCTCTTTCATCTATCATTAGCTTATATGGTGCCGTTGTAACTGTCGGACTGCTCAACGGTCTTGAATTTGTAAAATATCTCGAACAATTTAGAGGCGTTCAGGTTTTATATTTTATGCCATCAGTCTTATTTGTCATCTATCTATTTATGAATCACAGTGTAAAGCTTCTCTGGGAGCGAATATTGAAGGTTTATCACACACATGTACAGGTTAAACACATCATATGGGTAGGTTTACTCATTGCCGCTGTCGGGTATTATTTATCACGTTCAGGGAACGAAGGCGTTACTCTTCCATATGAATTGGAGTTCAGACAGCTCCTTAATGATATCTTTGGTGTGCGCCCTCGTACAAAAGAAGTACTCTTAGGTCATCCCCTCTTTATCCTTGCTACATATCTAGTGATAAGATACAAAAAGGGCGCCGTTTTACTAGCAGGAGGAATTATTGGCCAGATGTCTATAGTAAGTACATTTACACATCTACACACACCACTGTTAATCTCACTAGAGCGAACAATAGTAGGACTGCTATTAGGTGCTGTGATTGGTCTTGTCCTTATCCTACTGTGGCATGTCTTTGAACGTATATGGAGAAAAAGGGAGCGACAACAGACTCATGCAAACTAAACGTATTATGCTTTCTGGTTACTATGGCTTTAATAACGCGGGAGATGAAGCGATCCTGCTTTCCATCCTCCAATCCATTCGCAGTCTAGACGAACATGTGGAATTCATCGTGTTATCCGGAAACCCTGCAAAAACGGCTGAGCAATACGGTGTTCATGCCATTTCACGAACGGACGTGATGGAGATTTGGCGATGCCTGAAAAATGTGGATCTGTTCATTAGCGGAGGCGGGAGTCTTTTGCAGGATAAGACGGGGACTTTTACGATTCCATACTATCTTGGGGTCGTCCAGCTGGCTCAATGGGCAAAGGTTCCTGTGGCTATTTATGCTCAAGGAATTGGTCCCGTTTATCGATCTTTATTTCAAAAATGGATTAAAGCCGTTTTTAAGAAGGCCCAATATATATCCGTAAGAGATCCTTCCTCGAAGAAACTCTTAGAAAGCTGGAAGCTACCTAGTGAGAAAATTGATCAGGTCATTGATCCAGTGTTTGTCCTGCAATCTGATGAATCAGAACGGGTAACTGAGCTTTTATCGAAGGAAAGTATTACTTTGAAGCAAAAACCAATCATCTTTGCCATTCGTCATTGGTCAGAGGGTAAGGATGACATCCTTCAGATCGCTAAGGTCTGTGATCAATTAGTTCAGGATGGCGAAGAGGTATTGCTCCTTCCGATGCATTATCCTGATGATGCTGAAGCGGCTTGCGATATTATGGCAAATATGACACAGCCGGTTCATCTTTTGCAGAGAGAATATACGCCACAGCAATTGATTGATATCGTATCTTCAGGGAAATTGATGGTTGGTATGAGGCTACATGCGCTTATATTTGCAGCTGCAAGACATGTCCCATGTATAGGAATCTCCTATGATCCGAAAATCGATGCTTTTATGCACTTGTTAGAGGATCAATCAACAAGTGTTTCTGGCCAAATTTCTGCCGATCTTCTTTACGCAAAAATTAAGGATGATCTTACTCATTACCAACAGCGTCAGGAACAAACAGCTAGCATAGCTAAAAAATTATTAGAACAAGCCAAAAAACCAGCTAGGGAAGCCTTAAAGCTTATCCAACAAGGAAGCGTCTAGTTCCTAACCTAGCAACAGCCATTTTATTGCATAACAAAATAAAGCCTAGAGCTGTTAAGGAAACAGCTTTAGGCTTTATAGGTTAAAAACAATTATTAAATTCTTATTTTTAATTAGCAAAAAACAATAGATAAATGGAACCTCCAGCAAAAAACAGAAGACTACATATTAATAAAATCTTCCCGAGCTTTTCAAAAACCATTTTTCCAACACCTCACTTTGGCCTCAAACCAACCCGACTGAACAAACAAGCTTTATAAGGTACTAATACTCGCACCAATAACAAAGGATAGACCTATAGAAATAAAGGCAGCTAGTAATCCAACAGCACGATTGTCTTTCTCAATTTCCTCATCTACTTTAAAACGTGGAGTTAGAAATTCAAAGATGAAATAGGCTACTAATAATAAGAAGAAGCCAAAGATCCCCCATACAATCATTTGAAAAAGCGTATCCGAGTGCATAATGGAAAAACGAAAAACGTTAGCAATTCCAAATATCTTTCCACCCGTTGATAGGGCTACAGCAACATTTCCTTCTTTAATTTGCTTCCAATTATTGTACCTCGTTACCATTTCAAAGATCGCCAGAAAAACAATGATGGCAAGTAATGCTATGCTAGAGTGAGCGGCTACTATGACGTAAGGATTTTGTAAAAATTCCTCCATACGTGTTCCCCCTTATTCCTAAGTTCATTCGTTTTTGTATTCTTTAGTTTTATTTTAATTCAACAACGGTTACGCCACTTCCTCCTTCTCCTGCTCCACCTAAGCGAATCTGCTTAACCGCTCTATGCTTACGTAAGTAGTCTTGGATTCCTTTTCTAAGCTGCCCTGTTCCTTTACCGTGAATGACATACACCTGATGATAGCCAGAGAGAAGGACTTGATCTAAATAACGATCTACATTAATCATTGCCTCATCGGTTGTTTGACCCCGAACATCCAATTCGAGCTTAGTTGTATCATTATTGGTTTTAACCGTTGCTTTTGGGGATACCTTAGGAGTTTCTTCCCGCTGAATTTTCTCCATTTGATCCTGTTCAACCTTCATTTTCATGATCCCAATCTGTACCTGGTACTCACGCTCTGAAATCTTCTCAACGATATGTCCTTTTTGACCAAACTTATGAACAAAAACCTCATCACCTACTGAAAGCTTTTGCTTAGTAGCTGTTTTCCTTTTCGTTTGGCTTGTATTTTGTACCTTAACCTTTGATTCTCGTAGTCCTTCAAGCTTTTTCTTCGCTTCGATCAGCACGTGTTCTTTGATTACTTCCTGCTTTTTGGCCATATCTCTCAGTTCATTAATGACATCATCCGCATCCTGCATTGCCTTGGCAAAATAAAGCTGTGCTTCACTTTCAGCTTCCTCTACCCTTTTCTCTTTTTCACGCTCTATTTGCTCCTGTTGCTTTTGAAGCTTAGCCCGTAAGGAAGCAATCTCCTTCTTCAGTAGCTCTGCCTCTAAACGATCCTTTTCAGCAAGCTTTTGATTCTCCTCAAGTGAGGCAATCATAGCCTCTACCCTTGTGTCATCTTCTCCAATTTGTCCTTTGGCTAAGTCAATTATATAGTCGCTAAGACCTAATCTTTTGGCTATAGAGAAAGCGTTACTTCTTCCAGGCACGCCAACTAAAAGACGGTAGGTAGGACGCAGTGTCTCTACATCGAATTCAACACTTGCGTTCATAACCTCATCCTTAGAATATGCGTATGCTTTAAGCTCACTATAATGAGTGGTAGCTACAACACGTGCCCCTCTTTGATGAACATCATCTAGGATAGACATTGCTAATGCTGCTCCCTCGGTAGGATCTGTTCCTGCCCCTAACTCATCAAAAAGAATGAGACTACCACTATCCATTTCTTTAAGAATGGATACAATATTTGTCATATGCGAGGAAAACGTACTTAAGCTCTGTTCAATACTTTGTTCATCTCCAATATCCGCATAAATGGAGGAGACAACAGCAATTTCAGTCCCCTCTTCCGCAGGAACAGCTAAACCTGAGCAGGCCATTAGGGTAAGTAGGCCAAGTGTCTTTAGTGTGACCGTTTTACCACCCGTATTAGGCCCTGTAATAATAAGAGACGTATACTCCTCCCCCAGCTCGAAAGTAATAGGAACGATATGCTCTATTGGAATAAGTGGATGCCTAGCCCTTTTAAGATGAAAATAGCCTTTCTGGTTAAGCTTAGGTTGAACCGCCTTTAGTTGACCCGCATAAAACGCTTTAGCAAAAGCAAAATCAAGTTCGATTAGCTGAGTTACATTCTGACCTAAGGCTGTCACCTCTTCAGCAACAGCGGCAGATAGCTCAAGAAGGATTTTTTCAATCTCTTTTTCCTCCTTAAGCCTTGCTTCACGTAATTGATTGTTAATCGCTACTACAGCGTCAGGCTCTATAAATAACGTGGCTCCAGAGGCCGACTGATCATGGACAATGCCTCCAAAGTGAGTTCGATACTCTGGCTTAACAGGAATACAATACCTCCCATTTCTAATGGTAATAATCGTATCCTGAAGCATCTTTTGCACGGAGGATGAGCGTGTCATTTGCTCTAGTTTTTCTTTTGATCTAGCTTCAAACGTCCTGATCTGTGAGCGAACATGCCGCAACGCAGGACTTGCCGAATCCAATACATCGCCATGCTGATCAATACAGGAATGAATCTTCTGCTCAAGCGGACGAAGTGAGCTAATGAGGCTAGCGTATCCTTTTAACCTCGGTAGTTCTATCTCTTCTAGACCTTCTATGAAATTTTTTAATTGTCTTCCACCGTATAAAGTACTAGCTGTATCTATAAGCTCAGAGGCGTTAAGCATGCCTCCAATTTTTGCTCTTTTAATGGTTGCTCTTATATCCTTAATCCCACCTAAGGGAACTTGTCCTTTTAACCGAATTACTGTCATCGCTTCATAGGTTATAGCCTGCGCTTCATGAACTTCATCATATTCGAAGCTAGGTACTAGCTGCTGAGCTCTTTCCTTCCCTAAAGAAGACGATGCGTGGGTGTGTAGTTGATCCAAGATTTTATTGTATTCCAACACTTTAAGAACACGTTCTATCACAATTAAGTCCTCCTACGTGATCATTCATATTTATACCGATTCCATTATAGCATAAGTGAGCTCGGTTAGGCGTCTACTTGGCTTTGAATAAAGGGGGGTTAAATTAATGCAAATCTTATAAAGAGCAACAAATACAAGCCAAATAAAAAACGCGTATCACTGAGGATATGCGCTGTATCTTCCTAACTTATTTGTCTAAGTTATTTGTCTAACTTATTTTAATTGACTCATCTTTTGAAGCTCGCTTGAAAATCTTCCTCCAAACGCCTAATTATCTCCCATGTTGAATCAATTTCATCTTGCTCCAGAGATGCATCGGGATCCTGTGGCTCAGCAAATTGATTTAAGGAAGCGTTAGCAAGTGTAACATGAACATGATCGTCATTCCCGATCTGATACTTGTGCCTTAATAAAAAGGGTGTTCCTATTTTCACTCTTGCTTCATCTTCCCCAAACGTACCCTCTTGAACGATGATGGGAATTCTGATAAATAGATACCCAGGTGAATCAGCTATCTTTTTGTCAAAATAACCGTGATCGTACTCCCAATTCCCTCCCTCATCATACCCTTTTTCTTGTAAAAACCTTTTAATCTCACCAAAGCTCCCTTGAAAATTCTCTAATGATGTATGTTCAAAAGCAAACATGGTAGAGTCTCATCTCCTTAAGTAGCTATCCCTCTTACTTTTACCTAACCTCTTCATTTTCATTCATTTTTGCAAGGAACAAAAAAACCCTTGAGCTACATTTTGCAGCCAAGGGTTTGGAGAATCCATTCATAACGATGCTTCAATCTTGAATTATTTTAATAAAGCTTTTGCTTTTTCTACAACATTCTCTACACTGAAGCCATATTCGTGCATAATTTTATCTCCAGGTGCAGAAGCTCCAAAGGTTTCGATTCCAATCACTTCACCCTCATCTCCCACATATCTTTCCCAGCCAAGCGGATAGGCCATTTCAATAGCTAAACGCTTTTTGACCTGTGGTGGAAGAACTTGCGCCTTGTACTCTTTGCTTTGACGCTCGAATAAGTTCCAGCTTGGCATGCTTACCACTCTTACAGCATGTCCTTCTTTCTCCAATTCAGTCTTCGCTTCTACGGCTAGACTTACCTCAGAGCCAGTTGCTAATAAAAGTAGGTCAGGCTCTCCTTGAGAATCTGCCACAACATAAGCACCCTTACTTACTTGCTCAAAGCTGTTTTGTGTTCCTTCAAGAACAGGTAGTCCCTGTCTTGTTAAAATGAGCGCAGTTGGCTCCTCTGTCTGTTTAATAGCAAATTTCCAGGCGGCTAACGTTTCATTTGCGTCAGCTGGTCGTAGCACTGTCAGTCCTGGAAGTGCACGAAGAGCTGCCAGCTGTTCGATCGGCTCATGAGTTGGTCCATCTTCCCCTACAGCGATACTGTCATGAGTGAAGACATATGTTACAGGTAGCTTTTGGATAGCCGCCATACGTATAGCTGGCTTTAGATAATCAGAAAAGACGAAGAATGTACCACCATAGGCTTTCAGACCACCATGTAAAGCAATACCATTCATCGCTGCTCCCATGGCGTGCTCACGAACTCCAAACCATACATTACGTCCACTGTAGTCAGCAGAACTGAAATTATTCTCACCCTTAAGCAGGGTATTGTTTGAACCCGCTAAATCAGCAGATCCACCAAATACAGTTGGAACTGTTTGAGCAATAGCGTTTAGCACGTCACCAGAGGCAGCCCTAGTTGCTATTTTCTTTCCTAGCTCAAAGCTTGGTAGCTTAACTTCCCAATCCCCTGGTAGGCGATCTTGAATAGCTAGCTCTAATTGGGCAGCTAATTCAGGATGAGCCGCTTTATACCCATCAAACAAGCGATTCCAATCTCCCTCTAAAGCCTTACCCTTACTTGAAAAGCTTGTAAAGTGCTCACGAACATCCTCGGATACATGAAAATCCTCTTCATGTTCCCATTTGTAATATTCTTTTACAAGCTTTGTTTCATCAGCTCCAAGTGGCTTACCATGAGCTTCACTAGTGCCCTGACGGTTAGGACTACCGTAGCCGATAATTGTTTTAATTTCTATTAGTGTTGGCTTGTCTGTTTCCTCACGAGCCGCTTCAATAGCCTTAGCGATATCCTCGGTCTGATTTCCATCCTCAACACGAAGATAATGCCAGCCAACTGCTTCAAATTTTTGCTGAATATTTTCAGAGAAGGAAAGGTGTAAATCTCCATCTAATGAAATATCATTGGAATCATACAAGACAACTAGCTTTCCTAGCTTCAAATGTCCCGCTAATGAAATAGCCTCTGACGCTATTCCCTCCATTAAATCACCATCACCACATAATGCATATGTAAAGTGATCGACTACATCAAATCCCTCACGATTATAAGTTGCTGCTAAATGACGCTCAGCCATAGCCATCCCTACTGACATGGCTATCCCTTGACCTAAAGGACCTGTGGTAGCTTCAACTCCAGGTGTATGCCCATACTCAGGATGTCCAGGTGTTTTACTATTCCATTGCCTAAAATTCTTAAGATCCTCTAAGCTTACGTCATAATCAAACAAATGTAACAAGCTATACAAAAGCATTGAACCATGACCAGCTGATAACACAAAGCGGTCCCGATCAAACCACTGTGGGTTTTTAGGATTGTGCTTCAAATATTTACTCCAAAGCGTATAGGCCATAGGAGCCGCACCCATTGGAAGCCCTGGATGGCCTGAATTTGCTTTATCTATCGCATCGATAGAGAGTGTTCTTATTGTATGAATCGCTCTTTCTTCTATATGTTGATTCGACATGATTTCCCTCCTAGTCATTTAAGTCTAGTCTACCCTTATATATGATTATCTCATTACTGTTTAGTAAAAAGCAATCTATCCATATGAAAATACTCGTACAATTACTTCACGATGGCAACTATTTTTTTGATCTGGCCAGTTTTATCATGTTAAAGCTTAAGCCATTAAAAATCAGCTAATGCCCTATAGCCGTCTATAGTCATTTGACATACGATTAGTAGTGGAAAGGTCCTAAAATATTATATGAGAAGGAGTGCAGTTGAATATGGGTCATGTAGCACCATTTAGCGGTTTTACATTAATCGTTGTGTTATTCATTTTGTTAATTATCGTAGGTTGTGGGTGTGGATTTACCTATTAGAGAAAAGTCTTTCTCCCTATAACCATTGACACAACTTACTATGGGGTGAGAGAGCAAGGAGGATGAAGATTCATGGGACAACATCATTGGTCTGACCACTCTTGGCAGCACGGTCACCATAGCTATCAGTCAACCCATTGTGGACCTTGCGATTATGGATACCCTAGCCAAGGCTTTGGTTCTGGTTTCTCTCTAATCGTTGTGCTGTTTATTTTGCTTATCATTATTGGAGCCGGTCTATGGACAGTAGATGGTTGATCACTATTTTGAAGTAAAAAAGCTACTTTAGATACATGTATAGAAAAAGAGTGAGAGGCTATACAGCCCATCACTCTTTTTCATTCCGACAATTTCCTAGGAAATAGTTATTTTTTCTCAGCGTGTCGATCAGCAAGTACAGATAATGTTCTAACCATCACTCCTGTACCGCCTTGCTGACTTAGCTCTGAGCTTTTACCTGTCCATGCCGTTCCAGCAATATCTAAATGTACCCATGGTGTATCCTCAGCAAATTCACCTAAAAATAGTCCCGCAGTTATACTACCAGCCGGTCTTCCAGGTGCATTATTTAAGTCAGCTACATCACTAGACTTAACAAGCTCTAGGTATTCGTCAAAGTTAGGCAGCCTCCATACTAGCTCTCCCGCTTCATGGGAAGATTCTAGTACATCAATCATGAAGTCCTCATCGTTTGTAACAGCACCTGTTGTTGTATGCCCAAGCGCAATAATAATTGCACCAGTTAGGGTAGCTAAATCGACAATGTAGTTAGCTCCCAATTGTTTTGCATATGTGATTCCATCCGCTAAAATAAGTCTTCCCTCAGCGTCCGTATTTCTAACCTCAATCGTTTTCCCACTTAATGATGTAATCACATCACCTGGTTTTAACGCTTTGCTTCCAGGCATGTTTTCACTTGACGGAATGACAGCTAAAATGTTGCATTCAGGCTTAAGCTGACCAATGACCTCCATTGCTCCAAGTACTGCTGCACTCCCGCCCATATCCATCTTCATCTCGTGCATACTGGCAGCTGGCTTTAAGGAAATACCGCCTGTGTCAAACGTTAAGCCTTTTCCAACAAAAGCTAACACGTCATCCCACGTTTCCTTACCTTGATACTTGAGTACAATCATCTTAGGAGGCTGTGCGGATCCTTGAGCAACAGCAAGCAATGCACCCATACCTAGCTTTTCCATTTCTTCTCTTTCTAATATGGAATACTCCATTCCGTAAGTTTCTGCTATATTCACCGCTTGTTCAGCTAATTTTGTTGGAGTCATTAGGTTTCCAGGAGTATTCACAAGATCTCTAGCTAAGCATGTTCCTTTAGCGAAGGCAAGTCCCGTTTGAACACCAGCCTCAACCTCCTCAACATCCTCAGAGCATACAAGAATAGAGACTTCTTCTAAGCCTTTAGTATCTTTTTTATCAGTCTTATAGTTCTCAAAAGTATGGGAAGCTAATACAATACTTTCAGTTAAAGCATGAGCCACTTCATTACTCGTATATGTATCGTGAGTAAAGCTCTCAAGGCAAACGGCAGCCGTAGCTAATCCAAGCTTATCAGCTTGCTTCACTGCAGCTCCAATCGCTTGATTCAAGCCTTTAATTGTTGCTTTCTCTACCTTTCCTAACCCGACAAATACAACCTTTTTATGAGGAGCTTTATTAAATAAAGGAACAACTGTTACGGTCTTCTTTTTGCCGATTCCAGCATCCTCTTTCAAAAGAGATGAAAGCTGCCCTTCTAAATGAGCATCAAGCTCCTTAAAGCACTCTCCTTTGGGTTCACTATTCTCATAATACCCGATGAATAGCAGTTCTGCTTGCTTTCCATCTGTTGATTGCTTTTGATAAACGTTTATGTTCATTCCCAAACACCTCCATAGAAATTTCCTCTTTTAAGTATACACCATTCGAGCTTCTTAGCTCATTTCTTCATTATACTTGAACTTTAAGAGAACGAAAATACTTCGCCTATCTAATTTTTATTTCATTCATGATTATCCATTCTGTTTTCCGGGCAAAAAAAGAAAAAAGATGTCTTAACTTCATGCAGATTAAGGTATAATTAATAATATAGAAAGGAAGGGCTTGGTATGGACATTTTTTTCAATATCCCTCTTTTAACAGCTTTACTAGCTATAGGGATTGCACAATTTATTAAGGTACCTCTATACTATATTCCTAATAAGAATTGGAACTGGGGTCTTATTTTTAGTACAGGTGGTATGCCTAGTTCTCATTCAGCTGCTGTTACAGGATTAACGACTGGTATTGCCCTTGAGTACGGTGTGGATTCTCCTCTTTTCGCCATTTCAACTGTATTTGCAATTATTGTTATGTTTGATGCTGCTGGTGTTCGGAGACATGCTGGAGAGCAAGCTGTTGTGATTAATCGACTGGTAGATGATTTTAATCAAATGCTTCGGGAAGTAAAGAATTGGAATGTACAAACGGAGCAAATGAAAAGAATTCGTTTGAAGGAGCTTTTAGGTCATCAGCCTATAGAAGTGTTAATGGGTGGATTATTGGGAATTGGGATTGGGATAGCATTTCATTTTATTGTTAACTAATAACTTTTGGAGAAACTCACATACTTTCCCTTCATGATTAAACGATTGATCTTGTTAATAAAAATGGTTAAGTTAGAGTGACTCTTTACCATTCAGAAAGGCAGTTCCAAGGTACATTTGACCTAAGAGCTGCCTTTTTAAGTTCTATTTGCCTCAGTATGAAAAGGATTGCTTATTGTTCAATAAGTTGCTCTACTTTATATACATTCATAGTTGCATCATCATTTAATTCATCAAGCCAGCTTTCTGACATCTCGCCTTCTCCATGTTGAATGACATACACGTCAAGTGTTTTCTTTCCCCAGAAGCGATACACATCATCTACTGTTTCAAAATACAAATCAATCTTATTTCCTTTAATAGCTCCACCAGTATCGGCTACAACACCATACCCATAATTAGGAATGTATAGGATCGTGCCTAACGGAAAGACGGTTACATCTGCAGCAATAGTGGAATACAGATCTCTCCTCACCTTTACTCCTGAGAAAGTAATTCCGTATCCAGGGTGATCCTCATACTTACCTGTGGATTCAAAGCCTGCCGTATATCCAGTAGCGAGTACATTTATCACTTCAAATTGCTCTAAGTTTAAATTGGCCTCTATGGCTGCCAGATCATAATTAATATCAAGTAGAGAGTCTATGCTACTTTCCTCTTCTTGTACATGGTTATCAAAAAGCTCTGCTTCAAAAGACTCCTCTTCATCTGTTTGTATGTCAGGGGCTTCAGCCTCTTCTGCAAAACTCTCTGAAGTTTCTTGATGATCATTCTGCTCCGTTTCTTGATCTTTCCTATTCAAGATAGAGCTATCATCCTCTAAAAAACCTTGTAGCACAAGCTTTGAATGATCAGAATCAATCATCGAATCAAATTCATTTTTGCTCATGATTATTTGCTGCTCTTTTATACTAAGTGGCAATGGCTTATACATCAATAGCTCTTCCTCAAGTATCTCATCAGTTTCAAGTTCCTGAGAGATGAAAGGTGCATCTAATACAACCTGTTTTGAAAAGCCCGTCATCCATAACACTGAGGAAAGCACACTTAAACTACAAAACACAATAAAGCATAGAATTAAGCTTATTTGTTTGATCTGTTTCATCTGTATATTCCTCCTCTCCTTCTTCATACTCTCCAGTTCTCTGAAGGAATATACATAAGCGCAAGTGAGCCTATCTCCAAGTAGAAACAGCAAAAAAAACATGTTACAATAAACTACATTGGCTTAAGGGCTAGTGAGATGTTCACCTCACTTACCTTATTTTGTTTGAATTTTTTTTCTTTTTAGAGTAATGTTTCATAATAGAATCTGTGTCTTGGTTCTACTAGCTTAACCAATCAGTCAGGGGGAAACTTTTAGTTATGACACAAATGGGAAAAATGCGAAGTGATATGATTAAAAAGGGGTTTGACCGTGCTCCCCACCGCAGTTTGTTACGTGCGGCAGGAGTTAAAGAAGAGGATTTCGATAAACCGTTTATAGCGGTTTGTAATTCTTATATTGATATTGTGCCTGGACACGTTCATCTTCAGGAGTTTGGGAAAATTGTTAAAGAAGCGATTCGCGAGGCAGGCGGCGTTCCTTTTGAATTTAATACAATCGGTGTGGATGACGGGATTGCCATGGGGCATATAGGTATGCGTTATTCTTTACCAAGCCGTGAAATCATTGCTGACTCGTTGGAAACAGTTGTTTCTGCACACTGGTTTGATGGAATGGTATGTATCCCTAACTGTGATAAAATTACACCAGGCATGATGATGGGAGCGGTTCGTGTTGATATCCCAACCATTTTTGTCAGCGGCGGACCAATGAAAGCAGGTAAGGACAAGAATGGTCGCTCCATTTCCCTATCTTCTGTATTTGAAGGAGTAGGGGCATTTCAATCTGGGAAAATTGACGAGAAGAGTCTTGAAGAGCTAGAACAATACGGCTGTCCAACCTGTGGCTCCTGTTCAGGGATGTTTACCGCTAACTCGATGAACTGTCTAGCTGAGGGACTTGGACTTGCCCTACCGGGTAACGGAACAATTCTTGCGGTAGCAGAGGAACGCAAGGATTTTGTCAGACAATCGGCTAAGCAATTAATGGAGCTGATTAAGCGCGACATCAAACCAAGCGATATTGTTACTATTGATGCGATTGATAATGCGTTTGCTTTGGATATGGCTATGGGAGGGTCAACTAACACCGTTCTACATACACTGGCCATTGCTCATGAAGCGGGAATTGACTATCCAATCGAAAGAATTAACGAAATTGCTAAAAGAGTTCCACATCTGGCCAAAATTGCACCGGCATCTGATTACCACATCGAGGATGTGCATAACGCTGGAGGAGTCAGCGCCATTATTCATGAGCTACTGAAAAAGCCTGGAGCTCTTAATGGTGATTGCATTACTGTCAGTGGTAACAAGCTTAAGGAGAATGTAGAGGGCTGTGAAATCCTAGATAAAGATGTTATTCATCCGATTGATAACCCTCACAGTCAAGAGGGAGGGCTGGCTGTACTCTTCGGTAATCTGGCACCAAATGGCAGCATCATTAAGGTAGGAGCTGTTGATAAAGAAGTTGGCGGGCGCCACGAAGGTCCAGCAATCTGCTTCGACTCCCAGGAAGAAGCGTTATCAGGAATTGCTAGCGGAAAGGTTAAAGAAGGACATGTTGTGGTTATCCGCTATGAAGGTCCTAAGGGTGGACCTGGGATGCCGGAGATGCTCGCACCTACCTCACAAATTGTGGGCATGGGGCTTGGCGCTAAAGTTGGCTTAATTACGGACGGAAGATTCTCTGGTGCTTCTCGTGGAATCAGCATTGGTCACATTTCTCCAGAAGCCGCTGAAGGTGGCCCAATTGCTTTTGTCGAAGATGGAGACATCATTGAGCTAGATCTTGTAAACCGGAAAATTGAACTGAAAATCAGTGATGACGAAATGGAAAGACGTAAGACCAATTGGAAAGAATTTGAACCAAAAGTGAAAACAGGATACTTGGCTCGGTATTCTAAGCTTGTGACAAACGCTAGCTCCGGGGGAGTACTGAAAATATAAAGTATTATAATATCACAATATGAGAAAGGGACAGCCCCGTCTTTAAGACTTATGGGAACTGTCCCTTTCTCCTACCTCAGATTATTTACTTTGCTATCCATTAAAACATTCTATAGCCTCTGCTTCGTAGCATTCTAATAATGACTCCACTTAGCAATGCACCAACTAATCCCGCCAATAGGATAACATAGTCTACAAACAACAGCTCCGTAAATCTAACTCCCAAGCTAACTAGACTATCTAATGGCTCTTTAAAATAACTGGCTATTGGTGTCTGGTTCACCATAATAATTAAAACAATGGGATAAATAATTGCCCCAGGTAACCAGGTTGTTTTTAACAGCATATTAAGTATAAAGCCTATACCAAAAAATAAAATAACAAATAACAAAACTGATATAGCTATCTGAGCCGGCATTAATGGCATATCGTTCACCTCTTCATATGTACCATTTTAACACAACAAGTTTACTTTTTTTGTGTCATTTCGTCAAACAAAAAAGCTATCTGATTTTAGATAGCATTCACACGTCAATTCTCTTTTATAAGCATTTTGCTTAATAGTCTATAAAATGACCTTATTTTAGTTGAACGGAATATAGCTTTACCTTCTTCTCTGAAGGAAGCATCCTCCATTTCTTTGATCCCTGACATTCAAAGCAGGTTTCTGAGCCACCTAATAATAATTGAACATATCCATGATCATGACAGCTCTGACACTCCACTTGTGCTGATTTATGCTTAAGCATGGCTTCTCCCTCCCTTAAGGTTTAAAAACAATAGTAACAGATAACATTTAATTTTTAAACCTTGTAAATTTTCTGAATTTAACCATTTTCCTTTATGTAAGCGGATACATGTTAGATTATCTTCCCTTATCTTAGTGTTATTTCGTCTGTTTGCTTTCATTCACAAAGCCGACAAAAAAGCTACCTCAACGAGGCAGCTTTTTTTATTTGTTATTTATCTAATCCAGCTTAATTCACTCTCATAGAATGTCTGTATTGTGCTATGAATCCCTCGATTAGAAACGACCTTTTCTTAGAACTAAAGGAATACCACCGATGATAAAGAGATAACGTAAATCAATCACCTTTTTCATCAGGGCTGCTATAGGACCTGTAAGCTTCATGTTACCCACTACTCCGATCGCCTCACCGTTGCCTAAAGATGCTACTGTTCCTTTTATTTCTGGCTTAAAGGCACGCATTAATCTTGGCTGGTTACGAATCATAGCAGCTAAATTATACGCTACATTAGCCCCTTGCTGCATGGCAATTTGAGCGGTTGGAGGATAAGGACGATTAATTTCTTCATTAATAATTAAAGCACAGTCTCCGACAATAAAAATATTCTCATGACCAGGAGCTTTTAGATATTCATCCACCTTCACTCGTCCACGCATCGCTTCAATACCTGCTGCTTCTACAAGCGAATTCCCTCGAACTCCACCAGTCCATACTACTGTAGCAGATTTAATCTCTTCACCTGTACCTAAAATTACCCCATCCTCAGTACATTCCTGAATCGGCACATTTAATTTAAATTCCACACCTTTTTTCTCTAAAATGTCCACAGCGTAATTTACAAGCTCTGGATCAAAACCTGGTAATACAGTAGGTGAAGCCTCCACATTGTAAAGCTTCACTAGTTTAGGATCCACATCATATTCCTTGCACAGCTTTGGTATACGATCTGCCAGTTCACCTAAGAATTCAATCCCAGTAAAACCTGCTCCCCCAACCACAAAAGTAAGGTAATCCGTTCTTTCAGGCTCATTTCTAAATTTAGCAAAATGATATTCGATATGTTGTTTAATATGCCGTACACTATTAATGTTACGGATACCAAAAGCATATTCCTTTAATCCTTTAATTCCAAAGGTTTCTGGCTCACTACCCAAACCTACAATTAGATAATCATATTCAACCTCTTCGTTCTGTAAAACAACCTTTTGCTCTTCTGTTTTGATTTCAACCACAGTATCCTTGATAAAATGAACCTTCTTGCTATCAATAAGCTCTTTAATATTCACACGTGCACGATCATGGTGCATAGTACCAGCAGCAGGCTGATGTAGCTCTGTCGTAATATAATGGTAATCATTATTGTTTACCAGTGTGATTTGAGCTTCATTATAATGTAATGTTTTTTGCAGATTCAAGGCACTGACTACTCCCCCATAACCTGCTCCAATAATTAAAATCTTTGGTGCACTCATCCCGATCACTTCACTTCCGCATTTTTTATATGAAAAGCTTCTATCGAAGCCCTTCGAGAAATTAGCCTAGTCCACATTAGAGGTAGCTTTCACACAAAATATGCAAGTGACGCTAAGCAGCTAAAGCTGCAAGTCGTCCTATGTCCTGCAGTCAGAAAGTATAAAATACATATATAGTTGGTGTTTATAAAATCCCCTTTGTTTGTTAAAACATTCACAACCTAATCAAAAAAAAAGAAACTCCACGAAACGACTACATTTTTAACTCCACTACTATAATAGACATAAAATCGATATTTTTCAATAGAAAACTAGAGAAATGTAACAATTTTCTTTTACTACGCTTACAATTAATATTATAATAGAAAAAGCTTCGGTTTAAAGCCTTCTCGATGGTGACAATCTTTATACTTTTTAGAGGACTATACGTAGGAATAGTCATGGTCTGGTATTATTCATGGAGGTGATGACATGTCTGAATTAACACGTGATGAAAACATACGCGATATTACGATTATCGGGGGCGGTCCTGCAGGGATGTTTGCTGCTTTTTATGCAGGGATGCGGCAGGCTAGCTGTAAAATTATTGAGAGCTTACCTCAGTTAGGTGGACAATTAGCTACTCTATATCCTGAAAAGTACATCTATGATGTAGCTGGCTTCCCTAAGGTTCGTGCTCAAGAGCTTGTTGATCAATTAAACAAGCAGCTATCGCTTTTTGAAACGTCAACAGCGTTAGGAGAAACGGTTGAAACGGTTGAAAAGCTAGCTGATCAAACTTTTGAAATTCGCACAAACAAGGGAATTCATCTTTCTCGATCTGTTATTATTACAGCAGGATGTGGAGCGTTCCAGCCACGTAAGCTTGAAAATGAAGGGGCCGAGCGTTATGAAAAAACGAACCTTCATTATTTCGTAAACGATTTGTCTTCCTTTGCCGGAAAAAATGTTCTTGTTTGTGGTGGTGGAGATTCTGCTGTGGACTGGGCCTTAATGCTTGAGCCTGTAGCAGCCAATGTTATCCTGACACATCGAAGAGACAAATTTAGAGCTCATGAGCATAGTGTAGAAAACTTAATGAGTTCTAAGGTACAAACTAAAACTCCTTACCAGCTAAATGAATTAATCGGTGAAGATCGTATTGAAAGGGTTATCCTAGAGCATGGCAAAACAGGTGAGATTGAAGAAATTGATGTGGATGCTGTTATTGTCAATTATGGCTTTATTTCTTCCCTTGGCCCTATCCAAAACTGGGGTCTTGAAATCGAAAAAGGCTCCATTGTAGTCAATTCACGAATGGAGACAAATATTCCGGGAATTTATGCAGCAGGTGATATTTCTACGTACCCTGGAAAAATTAAGCTAATTGCCGTTGGGTTTGGTGAGGCTCCTACAGCTGTTAACAACGCCAAATCATATATAGATCCAAATGCTAAGGTACAGCCTGGACATAGCTCAAATATGAAGATATAAAAGATTGTACAATTAGACCATTGAGAATGCTGCCATTATTTCATTATTCGTAAATAAAACGTGGAAAAAGGAGATGCTTGTCTCCTTTTTTGTCACCACTTCTTTTTCTTCGTCTTAATCTTCGTGCTTTCAGCTTCTACCCATCATTCTGCTTTTTCCCTTAAAAACCGAATTTTTCAGCTTTTAGCCCACTGATGCAGCCAGCGTGTATGCATGAATCGCCTTTTTCGACTCTTTAATTTTCATATTTCTATTCAGTTTTATAACGGCCTCTGGCTGTGTTTCTGAAGAAAGTAAATAATATTTGTTTATCCTATTGTGAAGCACATCTATTTGTTGACTTAGCTTAAGGACATCTGGATGCAGTAATCCTTCCTTTTCAGCAAGTTCATTCATTTTTTTACGTAATCCTTCTAATTGACACATCAACATTTTATCCATCGTACTTCCCTTTCTACTCCTTACAAATAATTTCAGACTAACAAAATCTATTCTACAAAATTTTTGAGCCTCTGACAAACATATTTTTCCACTAGTTTTGTCTAAAGCTGTCATTTCTGATGAATCTTTAAAAAACATATTATTTTGAATTTTAAATCTATTTATTTTCCTTGTAACCTAATTTCTATAGATTTATAATAAAAGAGAATCATAATGTCTATTTACGGCCTGTTTACAGGTTTGTTTTTTTGAAAGATATGTGCAGATGTTCACAACTGTTAACTCTGGATAGGTCTAGTAAGCCCTATATTATATGTGGAGCTTAACATGTGAGCGTCATCATTTTGTAGGAGGCCTACGACCCTCCTGCACAAAAGGATACGAGTCCTATGCGTGTCCATAATTAGGAGGAGAACTTAATGAATGTGACTTTAACAGACACAGACCCTAGCTTACGCCAAATAGTTGAAAAAGTTTATGACGGAGAACGTCTGACATTAGAGGATGGTGTCAAGCTTTATCATTCCCCGGATATTTTAACCATCGGTCAATTGGCTAACCATGTCAATATGAAGAAAAATGAAGATCGTGTCTATTTTATTGAAAACATGACGATCTACCATACAAATGTGTGTGAAGCGCATTGCCGCTTTTGTAACTTTAGAAAAGATCCTGGTGAAGAAGGCTCTTATACGTATACTGGAGATGAGCTTGTTGAGCAAGTAAGACAGAAGATTTCTCCTACCACTAGAGAGCTACACATGGTAGGTGGACATAATCATACTCAGCCTTTTGAGTATTATGTAGATATCGTACGTAAGCTTAAACAGGCTTTTCCTCATGTGACAATGAAAATGTATACCCCTGCTGAGATTGAGTTTTTCTCTAGGATTGCAGGAATATCTACGTTGGATGTTCTAAAAACATTAATAGACGCTGGATTAGAAACAATGCCTGGAGGTGGGGCTGAAATCCTATCTGAGCGCTATCGTTTAAAGATGAGTCCTGATAAGGTCAGCTCTCAGCAATGGTTAGACATCCATAAGGAAGCTCATCAGCTTGGTTTAAAAACTCATGCCACGATGCTGTATGGCTCCATTGAAACGATTGAGGAGAGAGTTGAGCATATGCTTCAGCTTCGTCAGCTACAGGATGAAACGAATGGTTATATGGTGTTTATTCCTTTAGCTGTCCAGCCTATTAGTGCTAATGCTGGTATTAAACGTAGAACATCTGCCTTTGATGATATCAAAACAATAGCTATCAGTAGATTAATGCTAGATAACTTTAATCATATTAAGGCGTACTTCATTAATATTGGAACACAGCTTACACAGCTCGCTTTGTCCTTTGGTGCTTCTGATGTGCACGGCACTCTTATAGAGGAAAGAATTAGTCATGCCGCTGGAGCCCTTACTCCGGCTGGTTTAACTCGTGATGAGCTTGTATGGCTCGTTAAAGGGGCTAACAAAAAGCCACTTGAGCGAGACACATTTTATAATGTGATTAAAGAGTATTAAGAACAGCACCTTATTGACTGATATAGGCGACTTGGTAGAGTCGCCTTTTTTATGCCCTTTTATATCTTATACCCTTTTATGCACCTAACTCCTCTACCTAAGGGCTTCTATTTAAACGCTTTGTGCACCTTCAATTGCTTCCCTTTTATCGTTGTTTTTTTCAAATTTTGAAGAACCATTATGCCTTTTCCATTCAGAATTTCAACAAAGGATTCATTTTCATGAATGGTAATGATTCCAATATCCTCTGCACTGACACCATCGATCCTTGCAATTGTGCCCACAAAATCTACCGCTCTCAGTTTCTTTTTTCTTCCCCCATTAAAATAGAGCTTCATAATTTCCTGATTTAGCTCCTCAGCTTTGTCTTTTTTTAAGCTAGGCCGTGTCTTCATCTTGTTTTCAAAGGATGCTCTATGTCTTGCGATCTCATCAATGGTCAGTTCTTTTGTTCTATTTATTTCTACGCCTGCATAGGTTTCAAACTCTTGAAGCAAATGATCCTCTGAGGGTGTAATAAAGGTTATGGCTTTACCGGCTTCCCCTGCTCTACCTGTCCTGCCAATACGATGAACATAGCTTTCTGCATCCGTAGGACAGTCATAGTTGATGACATGAGTCATCCTTTCAACATCTATTCCCCTAGCTGCCACATCAGTAGCAACTAGATAACGAAACTTGCCTCTTTTGAAGTCATCCATGACCGCGAAGCGATCCTCTTGATACATTCCTCCGTGGATTTTATCACATGGGAAATTTAAAGCTGCTAATCGTTCAAGCACATCATTGACCTGCTCATGTGTTCGGCAGAAAATCAAACAGCTATCGGGATTTTCTAGGGCTAGGACATCAAGCAACAACCCAAATTTCTTAGAGCTACTGACTTCATAATAAAAGTGTTCTATTTTATTTATGTTCCTGTCTGTAGTTTTGATTTCGATGTAATTGGGTTGTTGCATATATGTCTTACACAATTCTTTGACATCTTTGGAGATCGTAGCAGAAAACAACATTGTCACTCTACCTTTAGGGAGCTCATATAAAATAGACTCTACCTGTTCAATAAACCCCATATTTAGCATTTCATCGGCTTCATCAAGCACGAGAAACTGGAGACGCTCTAAAGGAAATGTACCTTTTTGAATATGGTCAAGCACTCGCCCTGGAGTCCCTACAACGACATGGTTTTTCTGCTTCAGTTCTAGTTTTTGCTTAGCAAAGGATTGTTTGCCATAGAGCGCTATGGCTTTAATTCGCTTATAGCGTCCAATGTTCGTAATATCTTCCTTTACTTGAGCCGCTAATTCTCTCGTTGGGGTTAGAATTAAAGCCTGCGGCTTGTTTTCTGACCATGAGACTTGCTCACAAATAGGGATACCAAACCCTGCTGTCTTACCACTTCCTGTTTGGGAGCTTACGACAAGATCTTGCTGCTGTAGGGCTAGTGGTATGACTTTTTCCTGCACTTCAGTTGGCTTAATATATCCTAAGCTATTAAGCGCTTTGACAATTTCTTGACTCAAATCAAACTTGTTAAAGCCTTCTTTGCTATTCATAGAATGACCTCCATTAATGACATAAGAAAAGCTTCTATCGAAGCCCCCTCGAAGAAGTCGTCTAGTCCATCATTAGAGGAAGCTTTTACATGCAGCCAGAATTTATAAAACTTGAAGAAACCATTGTATCAAATTTTATAAATTCTTAGACTGTAAAAAAGCAGCTTAATTAGCTGCTTTTCCAAAACTCTAGTGCTTTACTTTTCAAATGCATACTCTCCATGACAGATATATTCCGCAGGCCCTGTCATCCACACGTGATCATCCTGCCCCCACAATATTTCTAAATCTCCTCCTAGAAGATGTACTGTCACAGCTTTCCCCTTCTCAAACTTTCCATGCAGAATGGCTGCTACAACGGCAGCGCAAGCTCCTGTTCCACAGGCATAAGTAATACCTGAGCCCCGTTCCCACACTCGAAAATCCAATTCATTGTTAGATACAGGGGAGACAAATTCTACGTTCGTACCTTCTGGAAACATAGGGTGCTTTTCAATTTGAGGTCCTAGTGTATCAACCGGAGCGGACTTAACATCTTCAACAAAAAAGACAGCGTGAGGATTTCCCATAGAAACTCCAGTAAAGGAATAGACTTGACCTTCCAACTCTATTACAGAATGAGTAGCTAGATCCTCTGCGCTACCCGAGTCTAACATAGGGATTTCTCCTTTTCTTAATCGAGGCTCTCCCATATCAATAGAGATTGAGTTCACAGTATCTCCCAACACTTGTACATGAGCTGTCACTATTCCACCAAGCGTTTCAATAGTAAAGGAAGTATTTTGAACAAGCCCTTTCTCATAAGCGTATCTAGCCACGCAGCGCAGACCATTCCCACAATTCTTGGCTTCAGAGCCATCACTATTAAAAACCCTCATGCGAATTGCTGCATGGTTCGAGTCGCAGATTAAAATCAGCCCATCTGAACCAATCCCAGTTTGCACGTTCGATACAGCTATAGCTAGCGGCTTCATGAATTCTTCAGGAATGTTCTCCTCAATTTGATTTACGTAGATATAGTTGTTTCCTAAAGCATGCATTTTTGTAAAGCGAATGTTCATCTATAGCGTCCCCCAAGATAAGGTTAATTTTGACTAAAAAGGAGTAGTAAGAAATAGCTATCTCCTACTACTATACCTCTAGACGCTAATTTTTTCTATTTTTATATCTGAATGATACCTTAAATCTAAAAACTCACCCTCAACATTAATCAAAGGTCTTACAGGATCCGAAGAATTGATGAGGATAATTTTCCCCACCCTGTTGTCATTTAGTCGCACTTCATGGTTGACCATCATTTCCATCATTTTTTCAATAAATATTTTCACGATCCTTGGCTCTAGCTTACCGAACTTATCCTCAGACATTTGATCTATCACCTGATAAAAAGGAATAGCTTCTCGATCCGCTCTTTCCGATGACATCGCATGAAAAATATCAGCAACGGCAACAACCTTACTGAAGAAATCAATTTTATTTGATTTTAGTCTAAACGGGTAGCCTCCACCATCCTCGCGCTCATGATGCTGTAAAGCTGTTAAGGCCATTCTATGTGTTGCCCCTACCGTATTTTTTATTAACTCATAGCCAAATATTGTATGTTTTTTAACTAGCTCATACTCATCATTTGTTAATCTACCTGGTTTATTTAGAATCTCATCAGGGATCTTAGATTTTCCTATATCATGAAGGGTAGCTGCCATTGTGAGGTGAGCTAAATCCTTCTGTGGAAGCCTAATCCATTTCCCAATTAGCGTGGACAACACACCAACACCAATCGTATGTCTATAGGTATGCTCGTTTATGGAATGAAGCTCTCTTAAAAGCGTGGACACATGCTGGGTCTCTACAGCCTTTTGGATGGATGGAATCACCCCTATTTGAATGTCACGTAAGGGAATGGAACGCTTGTATCGAATTTGATCAAAAATTAATTTAATGTCTTCACTAGCATCTCGTATATACGTTTTTTCCTCGTAGTAATCAGATACAACATCAATATCTTCATCCGCTAGTACATAATTTAAGGATGACAGGTGCTCTAGCATTTCTTCAGTTAGAATAGTATCAGTAGATAATAGCAAAGTACCATGTGAAGAAATAATATCTTTTTTTAGCTTTGTTCCTATGTATTTTTGGTTAGAAACCATAACAAACCCTCCTCGAAACGTGACCACTCTATATTTATATTTCGACAATTTATGCACCATTCTTTATCCATCCTCTTAAAATAGGACATTTGGATTAGGCATTAGCCTTTTCATTTCTGAAACCGTTTACCTTGTTTTCCTGATTCCAACGAAAGAATTTGTAGGTGAATAGCTGGATAGGAGATCACTTTCTTATTTTAAGTTTTTTTCAAAGCACTTCATGGAACTTGTAATAAACATATAGTAGGTAAAAAGTCCCATCCATGAGATTATAGTTTCAATAGGAGAGTTAGCTTTTAAAATCTAGGGAACTAGGCTCATAAATGACTATCTAGAATCCTAGTTAAAATGACATTTATTTTTTTAAAACAAGGCATTCGCCGTTTCTCTTAATTTGATTCTACATATATTTAAAATACGGGCTTACTTTTAAAAGCTTTATTACATCCATGAAAATAATGGGACATGAGGTGATAGGAAGAGGATGGCTAGACACTACTCTAATCGGCATAGATTAAAAAAGCTTTTGTTTAAAAGAAGCTTAAAGAAACGAATTTTGCGTAGATCTGAACACAAAAATGTATGTGCCAAAAGAAAGAAAAAAAGAAGCTTAAATATTGTCAGGCATACTGGTACATCAAGCTGTGGTATTAAATTACAGTTAAACTTTGGAAAGGTTTGTCATCGTAGGCCTCACCACTGTAAACGTGGTAGAGTCGGCCCTAGAGGACCTAGGGGATTTAGAGGTCCTAGGGGATCTAGGGGATATAGAGGATATAGAGGACCTAGGGGATTACAAGGAATACAGGGGATTCAAGGACCTACCGGGGAATATGGTGAAGGCGGAACTGGACCTACGGGGCCTCAAGGGATTCAAGGGATTCAAGGACCCACCGGACCTACCGGGGAATATGGTGAGGGCGGAACTGGACCTACTGGTGCCACTGGACCTCAAGGGATTCAGGGACCTACCGGACCTACCGGGGAATATGGCGAGGGTGGAACAGGACCTACTGGAGCCACTGGACCTACGGGACCTGCTGGTGGACCTCCAGGAGATACTGGTACTACGGGAGCGACGGGAGTAACTGGAAGCACTGGAGTGACTGGGCCTACGGGGCTTAGTGTAACAGGAACTACGGGGGCGACTGGTGAAACGGGAGCCGCTGGATTAGCTGGGGCTACGGGGGCCACAGGAAGCACTGGAGTGACTGGGCCTACGGGGCTTAGTGTAACAGGTGCTACAGGAGCGACTGGAGAAACTGGAGCCGCTGGATTAGCTGGGGCTACGGGGGCGACTGGCGAAACTGGCGCTGCTGGGTTAGCTGGGGCTACGGGGGCGACTGGCGAAACTGGCGCTGCTGGGTTAGCTGGGGCTACGGGAGCAACCGGAGAAACTGGACCTGCTGGGCTTGATGGCGCTACGGGAGCAACCGGAGAAACTGGACCTGCTGGGATAGCTGGGGCTACAGGGGCGACTGGCGAAACTGGATCTGCTGGGATAGCTGGGGCTACAGGAGCGACTGGAGAAACTGGACCTGCTGGGCTTGATGGCGCTACGGGAGCGACTGGAGAAACTGGACCTGCTGGGCTTGATGGCGCTACGGGAGCGACTGGAGAAACGGGACCTGCTGGGCTTGATGGCGCTACAGGAGCGACTGGAGAAACTGGACCTGCTGGGCTTGATGGCGCTACAGGAGCGACTGGAGAAACTGGACCTGCTGGGCTTGATGGCGCTACAGGAGCGACTGGTGAAACTGGACCTGCTGGGCTTGATGGCGCTACGGGAGCGACTGGAGAAACTGGACCTGCTGGGCTTGATGGCGCTACGGGAGCGACTGGTGAAACTGGACCTGCTGGGATAGCTGGGGCTACAGGGGCGACTGGAGAAACTGGACCTGCTGGGCTTGATGGCGCTACAGGAGCGACTGGTGAAACTGGACCTGCTGGGATAGCTGGGGCTACAGGGGCGACTGGAGAAACTGGACCTGCTGGATTAGCTGGGGCTACAGGAGCGACTGGTGAAACTGGACCTGCTGGGCTTGATGGCGCTACGGGAGCGACTGGTGAAACTGGACCTGCTGGGCTTGATGGGGCCACGGGAGCGACTGGTGAAACTGGACCTGCTGGGCTTGATGGGGCCACGGGAGCGACTGGTGAAACTGGACCTGCTGGGCTTGATGGCGCTACAGGGGCGACTGGTGAAACTGGGGCTACTGGATTAGCTGGCGTTACAGGGGCTACTGGAGAAACTGGAGCTGCTGGATTAGCTGGCGCTACAGGGGCTACTGGTGCTACGGGCATTGGAGTCACCGGGGCGACTGGGGAGACCGGAGCAACTGGAGTGGATGGGGCTGGAGCAATCATTCCATTTGCATCAGGAGTTCCAGCTGTTTTGACAACAATTGCTGGTGGTCTTATAGGTACTACAAGTTTAGTTGGTTTCGGTGCATCTGTGGCTGGAATCAGTGTTTTAGGGGGAACTATCGATTTAACTGGGGCAGGCGGTACCCTTCTTAACTTCTCCTTCTCTGTTCCTAGAGATGGTACCATTTCATCAATAGCTGGTTACTTCAGTACCACTGCTGCATTAGCACTCCTTGGAACAACTGTTACTATTACAGCACAATTATTTAGCTCAACTACTCCAGACAATATTTTCTCTCCTATTCCTGGAGCAGAAGTAACATTAGCTCCTCCTCTTACAGGGGCTGTAGCTTTAGGCGCAATCAGTAGTGGAGTTAATACAGGATTGTCCATTCCTGTAACTGCAGGAACTCGATTACTACTTGTTTTCTCAGCAACAGCAGCAGGGGTAACCCTTATTAACACTATAGCTGGATATGCGAGTGCTGGTATTGTCATCGTTTAATTAAAGAATTGATTTACTGAAGCATCAGCAAGAGCATCTATATGCTTTTGCTGATGCTTCTTTTACCAAAAACCATATTTTAGAAAACTAAATTAACTTTTTATTGGATTTATGGATCATTTTCATTTATTTTCAAAAAAAACCTAGATACCCAGTCCTGATATTTATTTAGCTACTTATTTTTTTGGTATTGAGGTGATGTAAAAGTTGAGTAGGAAGAAAAAGAGATGTCTTAAAAAGCAAATTATTATTAAGAGAAGTCTCTTAAACATATATAAATGTGGTTCAATAAAAGGAAAAAAAAGTACACGAGGAAAACGGGGACCTCGCGGGAGACGTGGTCCAAGAGGTTTTAGGGGCTATCAAGGTTCACAGGGTATTCAAGGAGTTACAGGGGCCACGGGACCAACTGGACCTTATGAAGGAGGGTCAGGATCCACTGGATTTACAGGAGCGACGGGGGCTACTGGAGTAACAGGAGCCACGGGCGAAACTGGGACGGCTGGACTCGATGGGGCTACTGGAACCACAGGGGAAACTGGAGCCACGGGGCTTACTGGCGCTACTGGAGTTGGGGTCACTGGAGCCACGGGCGATACCGGGGCAGCTGGACTCGATGGGGCTACTGGAGCTACCGGATTAACCGGAGCCACGGGGCTTACTGGCGCTACTGGAGTTGGGGTCACAGGAGCCACGGGGGAAACTGGGCCGGCTGGACTCGATGGGGCTACTGGGACCACAGGGGAAACCGGGTCAACCGGTTCGACAGGTGCAACAGGCCCGACGGGCGACATTTCGATAATCGAAATTATTCCTACCGTATACCGGTACTTTTATTTCCCACCTACAGATCTGGACTTATCCTCCTCTGTTACAATTCATGCGGGGGGGTTCAGCGATGATGATGGAAACAGCGTTACCGAATTTGCTGGACTAGGCACAAACAGCTTTAATAATCTATTCATTAACGGTCTTGTGCAACCAAGCAATTCATATAGCGTAAGTCCTGGCATGTTGTTCTTTCCTGCGCAAAGCGGCACCATATTTGCTGGTACGCCAATCATTATTGAGACTGTACAATTTAATGTTCAAGTGTAAAATGGATAAAAATAGTTATAATTCCCCGTCCCTGCGCCTTTACTACTTCCGAATCTACCACATATACTATTTTTAGGTAGGGAGGTGAGGAACCATGCCAATCGTAACTCCATATCAAAATAGTCTGAGATTCGCATCCACCTTTGGTGCAGGGACAGGAACGGGGGCAACATTCGCTATTTCTGCCACAGCATTTACTGACGACAGCGGCACTGTCGCCACAGCATTTCCGGGCTCGTTCAATTATTACAATCTGTATATTAACGGCATTTTGCAAACAGCGGATACATCCACCGTTTCGACGACTGAGATTACCATCCCGGGTGGCGATGTCCTGAATGACGGCACACCGCTTGTCGTTCAGTTCGTTGTGTCTTAAGGTGACTTGACCACTCCATAAAAAAGGCCTTTTTCAACTTCTATCCCAGATAGAAGTTGTTTTTTGCGTCGAGATTGATCTTAGGAGCGGCTTGGACTGGAACGCAGCTTGAGAGGACTTTTGGACGATACACAGGATTCAGTTCATGTTACGGTCTGACCGACCTGTCTTTGAACATCTCTTGTGAATAACCTGTCCGGTGAAAGCGGAAAGTTATACATAACAACCCCAAAAAAATGGATAAGGAGTGAGGTAGAGATGAGAACGACCAGTATCCTTAACTCCTTAGAGTAGGCCGTGTTTTTAGATGTAGGCAGAAGACCATCTGGACCTAAAGACTGGTAAGTTTGAAGCCATTGTTAATGAGCTATTAAGTTTGAAGCCATTGTTTATGGTTTGAAAAGAAACATCTAACAAATGAGCTAGATGATTAAGTGAGTCTTCTCCGTGAAGATATTTTTCTATCGCTTCTATTTTCTCAAAACCTGATATTTTTGATTTGCGGGACATAAAAATGCTCCTCCCTGTAATAAACAGTTTTTATATTTAAACTGTCTACCACAAGGGGAGCATATCAGTTATCATACCTAGAAGGTTTTTTACTCAAAAGCTCCCACCCACTTATGAACTAGCAACAAGATGCTAGAAGCTACAGTTTCAAATGTAACGGGTTAGGGTATGAAATATCGTGGTATTACAACATCTCATCCTTTGCGATGGCTTCTCTAATTTTATTTAGCAAGTCTTTTGGACTTTCACCATAAACGAATTCCCCGTTAACCAAAGCATATGGATACTGATAGCACTCTCCACAAAATCCTAGACAACCGTAATCTATAACATCCAGGTCAGGATCCTTTTCAAGCTCTTCCTTAACTCGTAACGTTCCTGCACCGAGATTACTCTGACAAAATTCTATTATAGGTCTCAAAGCTGCATTCAACCTTTCTTAACAACTTAATTCTTAATTACCATTTATCGATTCTTTAAGCCATCATAATATGGGCTGATGTCTTCTTTCTTAATCCTATCTAGTTCATTTTGTATCGTCAAGTTGCTTGCTCACACTAATAGGATAATAAAATCTAAGCTTATTGTTCCCTGTATTGATTTTTTACTGTATTTTCGTTAGAATTTAAAGGATTGCCATGACAAATGCGGCTTGTATGAAGGAATATTGTGAACATTAAATGAACGTAAGGGTTATTTTTCTTAGCAAGCATTTTTATCTAAAACAGCTGAGATGGATAGTCATGTAGAGAAAGGACGTAGGAAGATGGAAAAGATTTTAATTTTAGGTGGAGGCTATGGGGGACTTAGAATTACACAGCGCTTATTAAGCCATGATTTGCCTAACGATGTAAGTATTACTATCGTTGACCGCTTACCTTATCATTGCTTAAAAACAGAATACTATGCACTTGCTGCAGGGACAGAGTCAGATTCTGCTCTTCGCGTAGCTTTCCCTTCAGATTCAAGAGTTAATGTCGTGTACGGATCTGTTAAGGAAATTGACCTTGAATCAAAACAGGTATATTTAGAAGATGAAAATGCAGCTAGTTTGACTTATGATTATCTTGTTATTGGACTTGGGTGTGTGGATCGATATCACGGAGTGCCAGGAGCGGACAAATTTACGTGTAGCATTCAAAGTATGGATAACACAAGGAAAACGTATCAAGTCTTAAATAATGTAAAGCCTAACGGAAAAGTAGCGATAGTTGGTGGAGGCTTAAGTGGGGTTGAAATTGCAGCTGAGTTAAGAGAAAGCCGCTCTGATTTAACCATTCAAATTTACGATCGTGGAGAAAGTATCTTGAGCCCGTATCCGGAGAAGCTAAGAAAATACGTTCGTGAATGGTTTACAAATCGTAGCGTAGACTTAATTCATAAAGCTAATATTACAAAGGTTGAGCCAAATAAATTATATAACCATGATGAAGAAATTGAGCTAGATGCTATTGTGTGGACAGCTGGGATACAAGCAAATCCAATTGTCCAAGCTCTTCCTGTAGAAAAAGATCCTATGGGACGAGTACATCTAACGAAATACCATGCCATTCCGAATTATGAAAATGCCTACGTAGTTGGAGATTGTGCTAGTCTTCCTTTTGCTCCAAGTGCACAGCTTGCGGAGGCTCAGGGAGATCAAATTGCTATGATAATCAGCTCAATTATTAAAGGGCAAAGCCTTCCTGATAAGCTTCCTAAAATGAAGCTAAAGGGCACCTTAGGCTCTCTAGGGAAAAAGCATGGCTTCGGACAAATGGGAGGCACCACATTAATCGGACGAGTTCCACGAGTGCTGAAGTCTGGTGTGCTTTGGATGTATAAAAATCACTTAGGATAGCTCTACCTTGCCGACTCTATAAAAATCCTAAATATAAATAATTCATTTTCATCTCTACAAAACAATAAGGAGATAGTGAGTATTCTCAATTACTCACTATCTCCTTTTCTTTTAACTCTTTTAATCCACTATTGCTGCGTTAGATTTCTATCTAAGTCCTTCTGGAATATCAATCCTCTGAGCTTTATTATTCTTCTATGGGTTATTCTTCTTCAAGGAGTTATTCTTCCTCTAAGAATTATTACTTCTCTAATGATTAATCCTCTAGAGCCTGAGTTAAATCCTCGATTAAATCTTCAATATCCTCTAAGCCTACAGAAATACGTACTAACCCGTCCGTAATACCTAGCTGCGCTCTTCTTTCTGCTGGGATTGAAGCATGTGTCATTTTTGCCGGAACTGAAATTAGACTTTCTACAGCCCCAAGGCTTTCTGCAAGTGTAAAGTACTTCACCTTGGCAAGGACACGCTCCGCTCTTTCTGCGCTTCCTACATCAAAAGAAACCATTCCACCAAAACCACGAGCTTGCTTTTGCTGAATATCATGACCCTGGTGAAGCTTTAATCCTGGGTAATAAATGGACTCAATATCATCACGCTTTTGTAAAAAGGCTACTATTTCTTTTGTATTATTTTCATGCTCCTGCATACGTACGCCTAGTGTTTTAATCCCTCTAATTAATAACCAAGAATCCTGAGGTCCTAGGATACCCCCTACAGCGTTTTGAATATAATGAAGCCGCTCCCCTAGTTCATCATTGTTTACAACGGCAAGACCTGCTACTACGTCACTATGTCCGCCTAGATATTTGGTAGCACTATGCAGAACAATATCAGCTCCAAGCTCGATTGGATTCTGCCAGTAAGGTGTCATAAATGTATTGTCGACGATAAGCATAAGCTCTTTTTCTTTCGTGAATTGAGCAATCTGCTGAATATCTGAAACCTTTAATAGCGGATTACTTGGTGTTTCTAAGAATAGGGCAACCGTATTATCCTTAAGAGCTGCCTCTACTTCCTCCATTTTACTTGTGTCCACAAATGTAACGTCAATACCAAATTGATTAAACACATTCGTTAACACACGATAGCTTCCACCATACACATCATCGCCAACGATAAAGTGATCTCCTTGCTTAAATAACATAATAATAGCTGACATAGCAGCCATTCCAGAACCAAAGGCAAAACCTCTAGCTCCCCCTTCGATATCCTTAATAAGCTCCTCACACGCTAATCGAGTTGGGTTTCCTGTTCTAGAATATTCAAATCCTTTATGGTTTCCTATCCCATCCTGCTTATAGGTACTAACCTGATAAATAGGAACACTCACTGCTCCAGTAGCTGGATCTCCATCAATCCCACCGTGAATCAGTTTTGTTTTTAGCTTCATTTCTAAATACCTCCCTGATAAATTTTTTTACTTAGGTATCTCTCGCTACTATCGGCAAAAATGGTCACGATGTGAGCACCAGGCTTTGCCACTTCTGCTTCCTTAAGTGCTGCAGCTAATGCAGCTCCTGATGAGCTTCCAACAAGTAAGCCTTCTTTTGTAGCGAGTTCCTTTACATAATCAAAAGCGATTTCATCGTCTATGGTGTGAATAGCTTCAAAATATGAAGTGTCCATAAAAGGAGGTAAAAGCTCCATACCTATTCCTTCGGTTTTATGGGGACCAGAGTCTCCCCCATTTAAAATAGATCCTTCAGGTTCCACAATGACTGTTTTTATATGTGGGGCTTGTTCTTTTAAATATCTTGAAACTCCCATGAACGTCCCGCCTGACCCTGCTCCAGCAACAAATACATCAACCTTCCCATCTAACTGCTCCCAAATTTCCGGTCCAGTTGTTTTATAATGGGCAGCAGGATTCGCTTCATTATGGAATTGCTGAGGACAATAAGAGCCTTCAATTTCCTGCTCTAATTGCTTTGCTTTTGCAATAGCCCCCTTAATCCCTTCCTCGCTAGGCGTGTTTACAATGGTAGCTCCTAGAGCTCGCATAATCTCTTGCTTTTCCATACTAAACTTTTCAGGGACAACAAAAACGACTTTGTAGCCTTTTCCTATGGCCGCTAAAGCAATACCTATTCCTGTATTACCCGCAGTTGGTTCAATGATAGTCCCCCCTGCCTTTAGCTTCCCTTTATTTTCTGCATCTGCTATTAGTTCTACACCTAATCTATCCTTCACACTTCCGCCAGGGTTATAAAACTCTAGCTTAGCAAACAAACGAACCTGATTAGGTAAATCAAACTGAGTAAGCTCTACAATAGGAGTGTTGCCAATAAGCTCCTTCATTCCTCTATACACTTTTTTCATCTTTTCCACCTATTCCAATGTACATACTTAGATATTAATCATTCCATATAAGTGTATTATACTCTGTCTAAGATGTACACTTCAAAATATATGTGACTGGCCAAAATATACAAAATATCTTAGAACATGTATCTTTATTGGTTTTGTGCTTTTGCATAAAATTGAGCGTATTCATAGATTTTTTTGTTCAAGGGCACTATAATAGAAGTAAGAAAGGAGTTGTATATCCATGACTGAAATGACATTAGAGAATAGAGTCCAAGAAGTATTAGATAAACTCCGCCCTTTTCTACAACGTGATGGTGGAGACTGTGAATTAGTCGGTGTTGACGATGGGATCGTTAAGCTTAGATTACTTGGAGCATGCGGTAGCTGCCCAGCTTCAACTATGACGTTAAAGGCAGGAATTGAGCGTGCCTTAACAGAAGAAATTCCTGAAGTAAGTGAAGTTGAACAAGTATTCTAAATAGAGCTTAATGAATTAGGCTAAACTCAAATAAACTGAGTTTGGCCTTTTTTCTTTCGATCATTACTAGCATATGTGTAAAATCAGTTCTACGTAAAATTTATCCCCACTATCCATATATGTCAGTCCACTCAGAAAACTATTCTAAAAAAATGTTAGCGCTTTCAATTAACCTTTACAGATCATATTTGTCCTTTACTTACCTCCCCCTCTAACAAATTTCTCTATTGTTAATTATAACATGACTTTATTTACATCTTCTACAGTGAATAGGTTTCCCTCTTGCTGACAAAACATAGTATATAGAATATCTAGTTTGAAAGGAAAGGTGAAAGGTTTGTCGACTAAAAAACAAAAGTATGATCCCATGAAACAAAAATGCCTTGAATTACTAAGAGAAAGAGGTGTTCAATTAGAGGATATCGGGGAGCTTGTGTATCATTTGCAGGAAAAGTATATCCCTCAATTAACCATGGAGATCTGCTTGGAAAATATTGATCGTGTACTTTCCAAAAGAGAGGTTCAGAACGCTATTATTACAGGAATTTTTATCGATAAAATGGCAGAGATTAATCAAATCGACGAACCTCTGCTCTCAATAGTCAAAAATGATGAAAGCTTGTACGGGATAGATGAGGTCATTGCTTTATCCATTGTGAACGTGTACGGAAGCATTGGATTTACTAATTACGGTTATATAGATAAAATAAAGCCTGGTATTTTACAAAAACTAAATCAAAAAGGAACCGGTCAGTGTCATACCTTTTTGGATGATATTGTGGGGGCTATTGCAGCAAGCGCATCTAGCCGCTTAGCCCATTCCATCGACTAGTCCAAATTACCCTGAGTTATTATTATCTAATCGTTGCTACACAAAAATATCTTTGTGAGCATCTGCTAACGTATTCCATTCGTAGGTTGGTTTATGCGGTTCCTCCTTCACATGCTCCGGTTTGCTGAAGCCGGTATAAACAATTGCTGTATTAATATTTGCTCGGATTCCTGCTAAGATATCTGTCTCATAATTATCACCAATCATGAGGGCTTCCTTCTTCTGCAGGTTTCTCTCTCTAAGGATCATCTCAATCATTAAGGGCTCCGGTTTCCCAATATACTTAGGCTCTACTCCAGTAGCTGTCTGTACGACTGCCGTTAACGAACCGTTACCTGGTAAAAGACCTCTTTCGGTAGGTAAAGCTTTATCCGCATTCGTTGAAATAAAAGGAACACCCTGTCGCACATGCAATACGGCTCCAGCTAGCTTCTCATAAGTAATTTGTCTGTCTAACCCTGTCACTACAAAATCAATAGCTGATGCCTCTACTCCCCTTTCAGCACCGAATACTTGATGTCCTTCAGCTAGGAGCGCCTGCTTAAGTCCTTTTTCTCCAATCATATACACATTAGCATTCTTTTTTTGTGAACTAATATATTGAGCTGTCGCTTTACTTGTGGAATATATTTGATGATCCTCTGCCTGGATACCAAACAGATTCAAGTGTTCAAGAACCCCTTCAGAGGTTTTTGTGGAATTGTTTGTGAGGAACACATAATCCTGCTTTAGTTCTTTGATTTGGTTGATAAAGTACGGTGCTTCTTCAATGGCTTCAGTGCCTCTATACATGGTTCCATCAAGATCTATGATATATAACTTATACTTTTGCATGATGATTAACTCCTTCAATAACAAATGTAGACCAAAAACTCATAATCCAATTCTTATTTGGATGGTAAGGACACTTAATTTTATAGAAAAAAGAATCCCGTTACTCCTTAACGAGATTCTTTTTTACGATATAAACACAATGGGTCCCACCCTTTGCCAAACACTCTGTACGCTGAATATCTTCTGTTCCTAAGAGCTTTTTGAAAAGAGAGAGCTCACATTGACAGGCCTGATTATATTCCTTAGCCACCTCAGAGATTGGACAGTTGTATTCCTTAAAAACATACTCCCCATCATCTGTTTTGCTCCACTCAACCATATATCCCTTGTTATTTTGAATATCAGCTAGAGTTTTAACTTTATCCTCGAAAGCTAAATTCTGCATACGCTCTGCATACGTTGATTCGAGCTTCTCCTCCCTGCGAGAAAAAAGCTGCTCCACTTTTTCTAAGCCATCGATCTCCTCAATTTCCTTCAAAAAGTCTAAGGCAATATCAGAGTAGTTCTTAGGGAAAAGATCATGCCCTTTTTCCGTCAAGTAGTAGACATTTGTAGGTCTTCCCATAGCTTGCCTGATAAGCTCTGTATCTATATATAAATCACGCTCTAGAGTATTTAAATGACGACGTACAGCCATTTCTGTAATCCCTAACTGCTGAGCCATTTCACTTACAGGAAGACGGCCCTTCGTCTTCAGCATTTTAAGAATTTCATCGCGGGTTGAGACAGACTTTTGCATTTGCATCCTTTTCACCACCCTTTACACTTATTTTACTTGATTCTAAGGAATAAGTAAATTTTTATACCAAATTGTTTAGAAAGTAGCAGCTAATTTTATACACTAAGTAATTGAATGCCATCTACTTCTTTCTATGATTTTGGGGTGAAAGCAGATACTGGTCCTAATTGTTCCTCTAAATAACGTCTTGTTTGCTGCGGGAATCGTTTTAAACTTTCAAAAGCCTCTTTGTATACATGCCATATGTGATCATGATTACTATGCATATAATCGCTAACTAGCTCTTTTCGACAAAGGATAAATGGAAGAAGAAGCTCTTTGTCTTCCGTATCAATGACTTTCTCATCCTCTAGAATGACAAGAATATCCTCATAGCTCCCGGGGTCACGCATTATGAATCCATCAATCATCAGATTCCCAATATCCAGAAGAACCTCGATTTGCATATGAACTAGCCTTTCCATAGCAAGTCTTTGTATCGGTTCTTCAAAGACTTGATTAAGCTCTAAAGACCATTTACAAAGCTGCTCCATATATTGCATATGCTGTTCAAGCTTCTGTCGATCTACAAAGTACATAATTTCACTCCATCTATTTGTCTTTTTTTGCTTTTCTTTTACTGTACAAAATAACGATAACAAAGGTTAAAACAATACCTAACAAAGTTATCATAGCTATGCCTGTGTCCATTTGATCACCTTACTCCCTTTATTAATCATTTGTTTTATTTTATACTAAATAGAGCTAATAAATAAAGAATGGCAAATAGATAGGAGCGTTAATGATGAGTGAATCAATTTTTATGTACGACGATACAGAGGATACGCGTACCCGCTTTGTTGGTTTTATAGGTGACGCAAAGCGTTTTGATTTAGCAATTACTTCTTCCAATCGTTTTTATGGAAAAATACTTGTATGTGACATACAAACAGGGCGTTCAGCCATCATCGGAAAGGATGATTTAGAAGAGGAAGGCTATTTAGAACACGCCTACAATTTAACTGAAGAAGAAGCTCAAGAGCTTCTTAACTTTTTAGAGCAGGTTGTAGGGGCTTAAATCAGTCTTTCATTTCTACGCTGCGGTCATCTACTATTAGCCTAACCCTAGAGGGTTAGGCTTTTTTAATTCCTAATACGATTATTTGAGTAATCTTACTCCATCTTACTCTCCAGAAGGAACACTCTCTTCCTGAATTTCTTTTTCTTCAGCTTCTAAAGGTACTGAAGGTTGCTGCTCCTTTATCCCCTTCAGCTGTTTAAGCTCGGAGGGCTTTACCTTGCGAACCACAAAGTAGGAACAGCCAAAATTACAATATTCCTGTATATATTCATCTAATGTACTAATTTTCGCATCAAATGCTGCCTTTGCCTTTTTATTTGAATCATCATAAAATCCTCGCAGGCGCAGCTGACTATATCCCCAGTCACCTACTATATAATCATATTTAGATAAAACATCACTATAACGTTCTTTAAAAGCGTCAGGCTGCCATCCATCACGCACTTCTTGTTGAACTTCATAAAAAGTACCCTGAACTTGGATCATAACACCACTCCTTACTAATTAAGCCTATCATATCATCACTCTGGCACAAAGGAAATATTTTATATACACTTCTTTCACCTAAGCTGGGCACATTAAGTCGAAGGAGGTGTCAAAAAATGAACAAACGCTGGATAGCTTTAGCTCTTCTCCCTATGCTTTTCCTTACCTCAGCCTGTCAAGCAAATCTAGGACAAGAAGCCTCTCCATACCAATATCCAAATAATAGTAAGGGATTAAAAGCACTATATAAAAAGCAAGGGGCCGAGCAAGCGGACGAAAACGATGCTGTACGAAGCATTTTCCCCCAAGCCCATGATATGAATACCAGGTTAGAGAATAACCATAAGCTAGGTAGGACCCCTGAGCCTGGTGGAGATATGTCGCAGGATTCCATTCCCTATGGCTATGTAGAGCACAAGAAAAATGACCCTGAGGTATTGCAGCAAGGCTACGGTATGGACATAAACATTGATCGCGAGGTGTTGGCTGACGGTATTTCACAGATTGTTGTAGGTTTACCTAATGTCCAGGAATCAGCCGTAATCACAACAAAGCGGGAGATCATTATCGGTTATACGGCAAGTAGTGTAAGTGATCCTGAATTAGTTAGAGAACAGGTCCAACTTGCAGGTGAAGCTCTTGCACCAAGGTGGTTCGATATCTATGTAGCAGATGACATAGAGCTTGTGAGGAGCTTAGAGGATGTCACAAAGGTTCCTTCTCACCATCGTGTAGAAGCTCAGCTCCGTGCACAAGTAGATCACATCATCAAGAAGCTAGGAGGACCAAGAGATCCTTATCAATCAAAGCGCATTAATGAACAATTAGATAAGGATATGAAGCACAATATGGATCAAAAGCATGAGTAAAAATAAAGAAGGAGCACCAGCTTGTAGCATGGACTCCTTCCTTTTCTTTATACCGTCTGCTCATTTCTTTGAGCAGATTTCACTTGTTCATGAGCATGATAAGAAGAGCGAACTAGCGGACCAGATTCTACGTGACTAAATCCTCTCTCCAAGCCCTCTTCCCTAAGCTTCGCAAAATCATCTGGATGCCAGTACTTCTCAATGCTGATATGTTTCTTAGTAGGTTGAAGATACTGACCAATGGTGACGATATCAACATGATTAGCTCTTAAGTCATCCATCGTCTCTATAATTTCATCCCAAGTCTCCCCCACTCCAATCATAATACTAGATTTAGTAGGTATCCCCGGTTGCATTTCTTTAGCTCGCTTAAGTAGCTCTAAGGTACGTTCATATTTTGCCCTAGCTCGTACTCGATCAGAAAGACGACGAACTGTTTCAATATTGTGGTTCAAAATATCCGGCTTTGCATCCATGACAATTTTGAGTGCATCATAGCTTCCCATGAAATCTGGAATTAGAACTTCTACGCTACAGAAAGGCAGACGTTTACGTATAGCCTTAATCGTCTCAGCAAAGATCGTCGCTCCACCATCCTTAAGATCATCTCGAGCAACAGATGTAACGACACAATGCTTTAGACCCATTTTTTCAGCTGCTTCTGCCACACGTTCAGGCTCCGCCCAATCTAATTCTGTAGGTAATCCTGTTTTAACCGCACAAAAACGACACGCTCTGGTACAAATGTCCCCTAATATCATAAATGTTGCCGTACGATGCACTGCCCAGCACTCGTAAATATTTGGACATCTTGCTTCCTCACAAACCGTATGTAACGTTTTATCTCTCATCATCGATTTGATTTCATTGAAATTTTCGTTTGTCGTTAGCTTTATTTTTAGCCATTCTGGCTTACGTTCTGCCATTTTATAAACACTCCTTGCTTTTGATTTGCCCTTTGCTAAAGGTACTCATCACTTTTCTTTTTGTCATTCCCTCTATACTATGTTTAAAACCATCGTTTTTCAAGGAAATGCATAAATAGCTACGCCTCTAGCTAGTCTAATTCAGTTCTTTTTACATAATATTTGGCTGTTTCTAATTATATTCCTTTTGTTCCTCCACTATTATAACGTTCTTTTGAACGGAGACCAAACTTTTTAATTTAACCATGATATGGAATGATGAAATTAGAGCTTTTTTACCAAACTATAGAGAGCGGAGGTGTAATGACAATGTCACTTATAAAAAAACTTATTCAGCTTAATCTCATCCTTATTACTATTGTTAGCCCATTATTATCTTCATATGTAGATGCTAATTCTTCACAAAAATCTGATGCTGAGCTAAGGGAGGAACGACTAGGGCTTTATTTAAAGGCTGAGGCTATCACACTTATCCCTTGGTATTACATAGCAGCAGTCGACCAATATGAACGTAACATTCAGCAGGTCCGTAAGGATATCCCTAAATCTACGGGGCTAAGTTCCATTTATTTCTCTTCCTCTTTTTGGCATGGGGAGCTCAATCCTGCTGAGGAAGACTCTTCTTTAGATTCTATTCGCTTTTTTAATGGTCATGGGCAGGACGGTGATGGGGATGGAAATGCTTCAGTAAGGAATGATGAGGATATTTTATATACAATGGCGCATTATTTAGAAAGTTATGGGCAGACCGAAGATGACTTTAAAATTGCCCTCTGGGACTATTATAGAAATGATAAAGCAGTTAATCAGGTTCTTGCTATCGCCCAAACTTATCAGCATTTTCGAAGTATAGATTTGACAAAAAAAGCTTTCCCTTTGCCTCTATTTCATGATTATACGTACAGAAGCACCTGGGGCGATCGACGTGGTTGGGGAGGAAGGCGTATCCATGAAGGAACAGATATTTTTGCTTCATATGGCGTACCTGTGCGCTCTACAGCCTATGGAGTAATCGAAGTAATGGGCTGGAATAAATACGGTGGATGGAGAGTTGGGATCCGAGATATTCATAATAATTACCATTATTACGCCCATCTTTCTGGCTTTAATAAAGAAGTGAAAGAAGGGATGGTCGTAGAGCCAGGTGTTGTACTTGGTTACGTCGGTAGCTCAGGGTATGGGAAACCAGGAACGTCTGGAAAGTTCCCTCCACATTTGCATTATGGGGTTTACAAGTTCAATGGACGTACAGAATGGGCGTACGATCCTTACCCTTCTTTAAGGGCTTGGGAGAGGTATGAGCGGAAGCAAAAAAAACGGGGCTGAATATTAATGGAGCTGTGTTAACTTGCACAGCTCCATTAATATTCACTTTCACTGAACGACAATGATCCTCAGACCAATTTAGATATCGCTTTATTCTCCTTTTATTGTACTTAGGAGTACAATCAAAGGCCATTCAGCTCATATATAAATACTGACTCGTTTTAATATGTATTGATTGCTTAAAAGTTGCAATAATAAAGCTTGCATGTAACATTTTTTGTTTGACAATCAATTTTATCCTTTGTATAATCAATTCAAGATAAGTTTTGCATAAGGGAAACATTTTGTTGTAAGTAAAACTTAAATAAGCCTGTTTAGGCATACGTTGACAGGCACTCTTTCATTCAGAAAGCATATAAATATTTTGATTTTAAGTTTCTAGATTCATTGGATCTGAAGCTTTCATTTTTACCTTAAAGTTGACCAAGGGAAAGTTTTATAGACGAAAGAAACAAGTTTGAGTGGAGGAAACATACCATGAGAAAAATAGTGGAAGCCACAAATCTTAGTGTAGCGTATCAAGGTAAAGTTGCCTTGCATCCTTCAACAGTAGCTTTAAATAGTGGTAAGCTAATAGGCATTATTGGTCCAAATGGGGCAGGTAAATCTACGTTTTTAAAAGGAGTTATGGGCTTAGTTCCTCTCCTGAGTGGTGATGTAAAGATATGGGATCAGCCTGTTTCAAAAATCCAGAAAAAAGTAGCCTATGTGCCTCAACGTTCTGATATTGATTGGGACTTTCCTGTACTCGTTCAAGATGTAATTATGATGGGGCGCTATCCATTGCTAGGCTGGTTTAAAAGACCAAAGGCTTACGACTATCAGGTCGTCCAAGATTGCTTAGAAAAGGTACAGTTGACTGACTTTTCGAAGCGTCAAATTGGGCAGCTTTCCGGTGGTCAGCAGCAAAGAGTCTTTTTAGCCAGAGCCCTTGCTCAAGAGGCAAACTTACTCCTCTTGGATGAGCCGTTTGTAGGTGTAGATATAGCTACAGAGCACATTATGATTGAACAGCTTCGAGAATTAAGAAATCAAGGAAAGACGATCATCGTTGTTCATCATGACTTAAGTAAAGCTAATCAATATTTTGATGAAATTCTACTCATTAATAAAGGAATTGTAGGTTATGGACCTGTTCAGCAAATCTTCAAGCCCGATATTCTTAATGAAGCCTACGGTGGTAAGCTGGCTGTGATTCAACAAGAAAATAAAGTGACGGTGATGAGCCAGTGAATATATTAGAAGGATTTATCCAATTTTTCGAGGCATTAACACGATATACGTATTTGCAGCAGGCTCTTTACGCCTCCATTTTGGTTGGGACAATTTGTGGACTTATTGGCTGTTACATCATATTAAGAGGCATGGCTTTAATGGGAGATGCTATATCTCACTCCGTTCTTCCTGGTGTGGCCATTTCCTTTATGCTTGGGAGCACAAACTTTTTTATCGGTGCTGTTACAACAGGTGTAATTACGGCGTTAGGGATTGGCTTTATTTCACGCAATACAAAAATTAAAGAGGACTCAGCGATTGGGATTATGTTCACAGCAGCCTTCGCTCTAGGAATCGTCTTAATTAATTTGATGAGAGGTGTCCCCGTAGATTTATACCATATCCTTTTCGGAAATGTTTTAGGGGTATCAAGGACGGACTTATATATTATTTTAGGGATTGGGATTGTTACCGTCTTGACGATCATTATTTTTTACAAAGAATTGCTGTTATCAACCTTTGACCCGACAATGGCTAAGGCAAGTGGACTTCCAGTAGGACTTATTCATTATATGCTTATGCTTTTACTTTCATTAGTTACAGTAGCCTCCCTACAAGCTGTGGGTATAATTCTAGTTGTGGCCATGTTGATTACTCCGGGAGCTACAGCTTACCTTCTGACAGACCGACTTAAGATTATGCTTATTCTGTCAACCTTAGTGGGGATCGTATCGGCGGTCTTAGGATTAATTTTTTCCTATGTATTAGATGTATCTTCCGGAGCTGCTATTGTTCTTGTTGCTACCTTCTTCTTTGTGCTAGCAATGCTTTTCTCACCGAAGCAGGGATTATTGCGAAGAAGAAAAAGAACAGTAGCTGTATAACAATTTCATTTTATAAACTAAGTGATGTCATTATATCAAGGTATGGGGCACGCCCCACTTTACATACCTAGTAAATATCTAAATAAAACTTCAAAAAAAGGAGAGAAGAAATGGTGTCAGTTTTAAGAAAAATAGGCTTTTCGATTATTATTTCATTATTAAGTTTAAGTCTGTTGGCTGCTTGCTCAAACAATGGGGACGGAGCTGGAGCAAATGAAGAAGGAAAGGTGAGAGTTGTCTCTTCCTTCAGTGTTCTACATGATGTTGTACAGAATGTAGGGGGAGACTTGGTAGAAGCTAGCTTCTTAACACCAATTGGGGAAGATCCTCATGAATTTGAGCCTACGCCAAGCACCTTTCAGCTCATATCGGATGCAGACTTACTCATTTTCAATGGATTTAATATGGATTATTGGATTCAAGGCTTAGCTCAAAATGCACAAAGTAACGCTACAGAGGTTATAGTTACACAAGGTGTAGAGTCGATCCCTTTAAGCGCTGATGCTGGTGAGATGGCTGGGATGGAGGATCCTCACGCTTGGTTAGATCCAAAGAATGTAATGATTTATGCTGAGAATATCAAGGATGCTTTGGTTCAAGCTGATCCTGATCATGCAGATCAATATGAAGCAAACCTGAAAGACTATCTTGCTGAGCTAGAAGAGCTTGATACATGGATTAAAGAAGAGGTAGAGCAGATTCCTGCGGGACAGCGAATGGTGATAATCAGTGAAAGTGCATTAAAGTACTTTGCACGTGGCTATGATTTCCAATACAATTCTATCTGGGAAATTAATGCACATGAAGAAGGCAGTCCTAGACAAATTGAAAATCTAATTAATGTCATTGAAGAAAATGAAATTCCTGCCGTATTCTTAGAAACAAGTGTGAATCCAAGCGCTATGGAACGCGTTGCCAGTGAGGCAGGGATAGAAATCGCCGGAAGAGTATACACTGATTCTGTAGGTGGAAGCGGAACAGGTGCAGAAACATATATTGATATGATGAAGAGAAATGTAGAAACGTTTGTTGAAGGCCTGACAGGAAATTGATGCTAAAAGCATATTATAGATGTTCGGATAAAAAACAAATCATTTAATCATATTAATAAATCGTTATAGTATTTCATCAATTAAGGAAGTGATTTAAAATCACTTCCTTAACTTGTTTAGCTAGGTCTCCTGAAAGTAAATAGGTGGTATGAAAAGAAAGCCTAGTAGGGCTAACGTCATTAGCTCCTGCTAGGCATTTGTTTGCTTACAACATGTTATTTTCTTTCGTACGTATAAAAGGTATATTCATAAGGGTTTTTCTCATCCCTTTGACCCTTACGTTCTTCAATAACTTCCCAGGATTGATCGAGACTAGGAAAAAAAGTATCTCCCTCAATATCCTCATGAATAACCGTTAAATAAATTCGATCGGCGTGTGGTAAAAACTGCTCATATAGTTGTGCACCACCAGTGATAAAAATATCACCCTCAACCTGCAAAACTTCCTCAACACTGTGCATCACCTCACAGCCCTCAGGCAGAAAATCCTTGCTTCTTGTAATAATGATATTTCTACGCTGAGGCAGAGGCTTACCAATAGACTCAAACGTTTTCCTACCCATGACCACCGTGTGACCTAATGTCGTCTTTTTAAAAAACTTCAAATCCTCAGGTAGATGCCAAGGCATATCATTATCTTGTCCAATCACACCGTTCTGACTACTGCAAGCTATCATTGAAATCATACAGCGATCTCCGCTTTAATCGTTGGGTGTGCCTCATAGCCTACAATCTCAAAATCTTCATAGACGTAATCAAAAATAGAATCCGGCTTTCTCTTTAGTTTTAACGCAGGTGATGGAAAAGGTTCTCTAGTCAATTGCAGCTTAGCCTGTTCAATATGGTTGCTATACAGATGCACATCTCCTCCAGACCAAATAAATTCCCCGGGTTCTAAATCACACTGCTGAGCAACCATATGCGTAAGCAATGAATAACTAGCTATATTAAAAGGGATTCCTAAAAACACATCACAGCTACGCTGGTTCAACATACAGGAGAGCTTTCCATCTGCCACATAAAACTGAAAGGAATAATGACAAGGCGGAAGAGCCATGTTCTCAAGCTCTCCAACATTCCAAGCGTTAACTAGAAGCCTTCTTGAATCAGGGTTATTTTTAATTTGTTCAATAACCCCAGTGATTTGGTCAATGCTTTCACCAGAACGTGTTGGCCAAGCTCTCCATTGAGCACCATAAACTGGACCTAAATCTCCATTTTCATCGGCCCACTCATCCCAAATTCTAACGTTATTGTCCTTTAAGTATTTAATATTTGTATCCCCACTTAGGAACCATAGTAATTCATGGATAATAGATCTTAAATGAAGCTTTTTTGTTGTAATAAGAGGAAAACCATCCTGTAAATTAAATCTCATCTGTCTAGCAAAAATAGAGATGGTTCCTACTCCTGTACGGTCTTCTTTTACGACACCCTGCTCTAAAACTTCCTTCATTAGGTTAAGATATTGCTGCACCGTGCACCCCTCCAATTTATCAACTATCTCTTAATGTTAGCAAAGAAACTCCCGATAGGCTAGTCTAGATAATCGTCTGAATTGGAACATATTTGAATTAAATGTTAAGGGATTCGATCTTGATAGATGTATTCTTGGACAAGTCAATTTCACGATATTTTAAAGGTATTACTTTTTCTTCTTCCAGAGTACCCTTATCCTCTCCCTCAAGGATTCGGACAATGGGACTTCCAGGATGATTTTTGTTATGATCCACCACAACTCCACGCTCTCCATTGCTTAAGGAAACTGGCATTCCCAGAGGATAAAAGGCTATCGTCTGCTTAAATAAATGCACCAAACGTTCATCAAATAATGTTCCGGCCCCTGCATTAATTTGCTCAAATGCTAAATGAGGCAGCATAGGTGCTCTGTAACTTCTATTTGTAGTTAAAGCGTCATATACGTCAGCTATAGCAATTATTTTTGAATATTCATGAATTTCATGATCCGTTAATCCACGAGGATAGCCCGAGCCATCAATTCTTTCATGATGCTGATAGGCACAATGAGCACTTAACAATGATATCTCTTGAATACTCCTCAGCATATCAAAGCCTATAGTCGTATGTGCTTTAATAAGGGTATACTCTTCCTCTGTCAATAATCCTTTTTTATTCAAAACTGAAAGAGGAATCAGGCATTTTCCAACATCATGTAATATGGCACCTACCCCAATTTCAATAAGCTGTTTCTCTGAATAATCTAGCTTACTTGCTAGAGCTAACGTATATAAAGTAACGTTTAATGAATGCTCAAACGTGTAGTGATCTGTAGTCTGAACATGTATGAGCATATTCATGATTTGCTTCTGATTCCGAATATCGTACAGAATGTTTTTTACTGTGGATTTAAAATTTTTGGCAAAGTAGGGGTCATCAATAACCTGTTTTAAAGATTTCTGCTTCATAATGCCCGTAAACGTACCTTTAATTAGACTAAATGCCTCAGCACGAGTCTTCTGAGAGAGCGGTTCCTCGATGGATAAATCCGATGTTCGCTGATCCTGTATGTATAAGTATTGAATATCTAATTCTTGAAGTCTATGAATCATTCTCTCCGTTAATTGGACATTTTCTTGCACAAGAACTTGACCACTTTCATTCCTAATCGCCCTAGCCACTAACATTCCTAATTGGCATTTATCAACAGAAATTAATCGCATAGCTCTAACTCCATTCCGACATTGTTCGACTTATATTTACATTATATCGGAACATACTACTTATGTCTTGGGTAGTTTTTCCTATTTTTGGACAATAAGAAAAGCTTCAATCGAAGCCCTCTCGAAGAAGTCGTCTAGTCCATCATTAGAGGAAGCTTTCACACAAAGTGTGTAAGTGACGCTAAGCAACTAAAGTTGCAAGTCGTCCTATGTCCTGCCGTCAGAAAGTATAAAATTTGAAGAAAACATGGTATCAAATTTTATACTTTCTTAGACGTTAAAAAAAGGAGTTAAGATTGTTAACACACTCTTACTCCCTTTACAGTTCATTACACACTACACTGAACTATGTTTTATTCTTTTTGTAGCTGGTTTACAGCATTTTCATGATAGCGTCTTTACCTTTAGTACCTGCTATAATTCCGAGTCTTTCTGCCTCTAAAGTTACAGATTCGAGAGGTGCCTCTAACAGTTCTTCAATAGTACGTACTCCCACCGCTCTGCCTGCAATCACCTTTCTATCACTTAGCTTCTCATTCAATAAAGCAACATCAAGTGCACCACACATGATATACCCTTTTTCTGTTGTAACGACGAGTAAATTCGTTTTGGGCAAGCGCACCTCAACAGCCAGAACAATTTGACCCTCTATTTCGATAGGACTTAGTGACATCATTGACCACAAACACCCCTTTTCAATCATAACGTATGCCATGATCGCGATGTTTGTTCCACGATGACTTGCCCATTTGAATAGAACTAGTGTATGTTTTTAGAATCAGCATGTGGGGTAAACTGTCCGATCCCCTCTTTGTCCATCTTATCCTTCAGTTTTTCAATAAGATAGTTGCCTAGCATCTGATAGACCTCTTCCTCTGACATTTCCTGAATCAATTTAATGAAATCGTCCTTACTGTGATCCTGTAAAGCGTACAGAACAAGAGCTATCGCATCTTCTTCGTCCCCGACTAATTGATCCTTATATAACTCGTACAAATCATCTATAAATTTCATTCCTTATCCCTCCTCTTCATCTATGACAGGTCTTTATTTAGCCATCTTTTTTGATACGAGCTAGACAATCCCTGTTCAGCTAGACGGAAAGCAAGCAAATCCCTTATAAATTCTGGAAGGAGATACGTAATTTTTTCAGCCTCCTGGAATTCCGGAAAGATATGTCCAAAGGTAAACATATCAATGGAAGCAATGTTATAGCTCTCCTCCTTTTGCAAGGGAACACCATTTGCCCATATATCCATGATTTCCTTCTGCTTTCCTCGTTCCCTGTAATGGATTTGCAATCCGTCTACCGCTAACGTTCCCATTATTTTACCTCTAAATCCAAAGCCCATAATGTGTAACCTTTCAATCTCTGGATTGAGAGAGTGCTGTAAGATGGACCAAAGCTGCTTTCCAGACATCTGTAGGATGCACGGGTTTATTGGATGTGGGCAAATATGTAAAAGTTGTTCTATCGTAACTACACCCTGCTTCAAATTCCCTAAAATTTGTCCCGTGTTGACTAAGGCAATCTCTGTACCACACCATCTTCTTAAGCTTTCCGCTAATAAGTTACCTAGCTCCGATTCACTGTGCCATTCTACCTGTAAATCCTGCTCGAGGACGGTCACCACTCTACTTAGCTTATCCTTTGCAATATTCTCCCATTTATGCAGCAGCTCTGTGGTTGCGATATCTTCAAGCGAATGCTCTGTCTCTATACAGCTTGATGCTATGTTATACCCTTTATCTGCGGCCTTTAACACATTCGTATCATTTGTTTTATATTTGGGTAACAATTGAGTTTTCGATTGATTGACCTCTTCGGACTGTGCACGAAGCTCGATCTGAATATGTCCAACGTATTTTCCGAATTTACCTGCCTGACTAATATGGCAGTCTTTTATTTTCTTCCCATCTGCCAATACGTGATGAGTATGAGCACCGATAATTAGATCTATTCCTTCTAGCTGCTCAGCAATCTGTTCATCTTTAGGTAAACCTAAGTGTGAAAGCAGGATAAGAACATCAACCTGCCCACGTAAAGCTTTTATCTGTTCTTTTAAAATTTCTATAGGATTTGTAATCCTCCAGCCAAGCAACTCATAAAACAAGTTGAAATTTGCTGTTACTCCCATTATGCCTAGCTTCCAGCCTGCCACCTCATGAATAGCATAAGGATCGAGCCAAGCTGGCTGTACACCTTCCATATCAAATAGGTTACCCAAGATCACCTGAAAGCGACGGTCATTATACAATTCAGAAAGCTGATCTTTTGAAAATGTTAGACCTTCATTATTGCCAATCGTAACGTAATTGTATCCTAATTGATTTAATAATGCTATATTTACCTGTCCTAGTGTACCATCCGTTAGAAAATGGGAGCGATCCGCATGATCACCTATATCCACCAAAAGGTAAGGCTCCTGTTGCTCTTCAAAGCTTTTCTTCAATTGCTTAATCGTCCGAACGACTTTTGGCCAATTGGGAAAATGGCTATGAAAATCATTCGTATGAATAATATGCAGTTTGTTTGTTTTCATATCTCCTATCTCCATGACCTTCGCCCCCACTTTGTACGTGAACTAGTATAACATTAGTCTTACCAATTACTGCATTAGTGCAAAACAGCCTTCACATTTAACTCTTGTGAAGGCTCTCATTAAAGAAATGATACTATTCCTTTTCTAATGTATCAAGCTTTAAGCTTACTTATCCTTTTCTTACCCAGATCATAATAGGTACCAAAATAAGAGATAATAATCCTCCAAAAAGCGATAGAGCAGTAAAGCTTGTTGATGAAACAACCATACCTGATAAAGCCCCTCCAGAAGCTCCAGCTAGAGCTATAAAAACATCGATCGCTCCTTGTGTTTTAGCACGCGTTTTTATTGTGGTATGATCGACTATAATTGTTGTACCACTAATTAAACCAAGATTCCACCCCAGTCCTAATAAGGCTAGTGAAACGATTAAGACTGTCATACTATCTCCGGAACCAAACGCCCCTATTACACCAGCCAAAATTAAGATGACTATGGCAATAAAAGCCATAAAGTATCTACCCGTTTTGTCTATAATATAACCAGTAAACAAGGAAGGAAGATACATAGCCCCAACATGTATGCCGATTACCAAGCCTATTGCTCCAACTGCATGTCCATGATGCTCCATATGGATAGGTGTCATCGTCATAATGGCAACCATAATGATTTGGGTTACAATCATGATTGAAGCACCGAGGATGATTCCTTTTTTGTTCATCTTGTTTTCAGATATATGTAAATCAGTTTCCGGTATATCCCCTTTGAGTTCCTGTTCCATTCGCTTAGCAAGAATAAACGGATCAGGTCGAAGGAAGAAGTAAAGGACAATTCCGGCTATAAAAAAAGCGGCACCTGCTAAAATAAAAGGACCTGCCAATGGAGGTATCCCTAGAGAAATTGCCACTTCTCCCATAACATTAACAAGATTAGGGCCAGCTACAGCACCAAATGTTGTTGAGACCATGGCTATGCTTACAGCTGTAGCTCTTTGTTTATTTTCAGCAAGATCTGTCCCAGCATATCTTGCTTGCAGGTTTGTAGCGGTACCTGAACCGTAAATAAATAAGGATAAGAATAAAAGGATTGGATTATGTAAAACAGCTGCCACAATAACACCTAATGAGCCTACTCCACCTAACATAAACCCTGTAAATAGTCCAATACGACGCCCAAATTTTTGTGTTAGTCTTCCTACCATAAAGGCAGCGAAGGCTGACCCTAAAGTAAATAATGCTGTTGGTAAACCTGCAAGTGCGTCCGTTCCTAACATTTGTCTTGCTAGAAGGGCGCCCACCGTAATTCCAGCAGCTAGGCCTGCTCCACCAAACATTTGTGAGATACTAACGATCCATAAGGTTCGTTTATATAATTTTCTTTTTTCTCCCTTAGAGATGACCGTAGAGCTTGTTGATTCGTCCTGTATGACCATGATACACCCCTACTCAATATGTATATATTCCGTAGCACCTGTAATCGCTATATAAGTATAAATCGTAACATAGTATTTGATTTTGTACTACTATTTCCTTTATAGGGCTTTTAGAGTTGAAAGGACATCGGAAAATCAAATTTTTATGAATTACTTGTGACTTACATTAGACAAAAAGAAGACCCCACCGAAGTGAGGTCATTTTCTCAATCAATAGGAATTGGGCATGGATTCGGGTCCCAATCGTACAATATGGTTTAATATCTGTAGCTAGTGCACCCGTAGATAAAGATAGGACTAATGCTAATGTAAAGAAACCCAGTAATAAATTTTTCCACCTCACAGTGGACACTCTTGTCTTGAGCTAATTGCTACTACTGCCTTCGCTATTCGGGACTTGAACCCTATAGATAGCGCACATGCTGGGCGCACATAAATAAGCCCTCACTTTTTGTGAGGGCTTAAGCTTCTTCTCTAAATATATTGAGCGTCTACTAACATGTGTATACTTAACCTATACTACCTTCCATCTCGAACTTAATCAGACGGTTCATCTCAACGGCATATTCCATTGGAAGCTCCTTCGTAAATGGCTCAATGAAGCCCATTACGATCATTTCTGTTGCTTCCTGCTCTGAAATCCCACGGCTCATTAGATAGAACAACTGCTCTTCAGAAACCTTGGATACAGAAGCTTCGTGCTCTAACGTAATGTTATCATTTAAGATTTCATTGTATGGAATCGTATCAGACGTAGAAAGCTCATCCATAATGATCGTATCACACTCAATGTTCGCTTTGGAACCTTGAGATTTACGACCAAAGTGACAAAGTCCTCTATACGTCACCTTACCACCTTGTTTACTAATTGATTTGGAAACAATCGTAGACGTACAATCTGGAGCTAAATGCACCATCTTCGCTCCAGCATCCTGATGCTGTCCTTTACCAGCGATAGCGATAGAAAGCACACTTCCTCTCGCACCACGACCTTTCATAATGACAGCTGGATACTTCATCGTAAGCTTACTTCCGATGTTTCCATCTACCCATTCCATTGTTGCTTGCTCTTCACAAACAGCACGTTTTGTAACAAGGTTGTAAATGTTAGGAGCCCAGTTTTGGATTGTTGTATATCTAGCTCTAGCGTTCTTTTTAATGATAATTTCAACAACAGCACTGTGTAGAGAGTTTGTGCTATACACAGGAGCTGTACATCCTTCTACATAGTGCACAAAGCTATCCTCATCAGCGATAATCAATGTTCTTTCAAATTGACCCATGTTTTCAGAGTTAATTCTGAAATACGCTTGTAGAGGTGTATCACACTTCACGCCCTTTGGAACGTAGATAAAGCTTCCACCAGACCAAACCGCGCTATTTAATGCAGCAAACTTATTGTCTGTTGGAGGGATAACGGTAGCCCAGTGCTCTTTAAAGATTTCCTCATGCTCACGAAGAGCCGTATCCGTATCCGTAAAAATAACACCAAGCTTCTCTAAATCCTCTTGCATGTTATGGTATACAACCTCAGATTCGTACTGAGCAGAAACACCTGCTAGGAATTTTTGCTCTGCCTCTGGAATACCAAGCTTATCAAACGTATTCTTAATCTCCTCAGGAACCTCTTCCCACGTCTTACTTGTTTTTTCAGAAGGTTTAACGTAATACACAATATCATTAAAATCTAGTTCTGATAAATTCCCACCCCACATAGGCATAGGCATATTATAGAAATGCTCCAAGGATTTCAAGCGGAAATCCAGCATCCATTGTGGTTCACTTTTGATTTTAGAGATTTCTCGTACAATATCCTCTGTTAGTCCACGGTTTGCACGAAAGATAGACACATCTCGATCCACAAAACCGTATTTATATTCCCCAATATCAGGCATTTGTTTAGCCATGAGTGAGTCCTCCTTTCAAATTTAAACGGTCATCAGCTCATGATGACAGTATCCATTTCATCTAAGTGTAAGCTTGTTAAGCGATATATTTGATAAGTTTAATACTGAATATCCTTTTTCCCTGTGCCCTTCTCCATAGCTTTCCATGCTAGTGTAGCACATTTTATCCTTGCTGGAAAATTTGTTACTCCCTGAAGAGCTTCAATATCCCCCAAGTCAAAGGATTGGTCGTCATATTCCTTACCTAACATCATATCTGAAAAAATCGAGGAGAGCTTTAGAGCGTCATCCACCGTTTTCCCTTTAATGGCCGTTGTCATCATGGAAGCAGAGGCAAGAGAAATGGAACAGCCTTCTCCTACAAATTTCGCTTCACTAATCACTCCATCCTCAATGAGCATCTGAAGCTGAATGCGATCTCCACACGTAGGATTATTTAGATTAACCGTTATCGTCCCATCCTCAATTTCACCGCGATTTCTAGGATTCTTATAATGATCCATGATAACCTGACGGTAGAGTTGATCTAGATGACTACCCATAGACATGACCGAAATACTCCTTTGCTTTGATGAGGCCTGCTACAAGCTTATCAGCATCCTCTTCCGTATTATATAAATAGAAGCTCGCTCTCGCTGTTGCTGTGACATTCAACCATTTCATTAATGGCTGTGCACAGTGATGGCCAGCTCGAATCGCTATGCCTTGTGAATCTAATACCGTTGCCACATCATGAGGATGAACCGTATCCAAATTAAATGTGATAACCCCAGACCGTTTTGCTGGGCCAAAGGAGGTAAATCCTTCTATAGTATTTAGCTTCTCCAAAGCGTACGTAGCCAACTCCTGCTCATGCTTTAAAATATTCTCCAATCCAATCTCTGCTAAGAAATCGATAGCAGCTCCTAAGCCAACAGCACCAGCAATCAGTGGTGTACCCCCTTCAAATTTCCAAGGGAGCTCCTTCCAGGTAGATTCCTGAAGATCTACAAAATCAATCATCTCACCACCAAATTCGATTGGCTCCATCTGCTCTAATAAATGCTGCTTTCCATACAATACACCGATACCAGTAGGCGCACACATCTTATGACCTGAGAAAGCATAAAAATCACAATCTATGTCCTGCATATCTACCTTAAGATGAGGTGTACTTTGTGCTCCATCCACAACCATAACGGCTCCATTTTCATGAGCGATGGAAGTGATCTCTTTAATCGGATTAATCGTTCCTAACACGTTCGATACGTAAACCATGGAGACAATCTTTGTATTAGGTGTAATCGTTTTTCTAGCGTCTTCAATTGAAATGGTTCCATCCTCTTGAAGAGGAATATATTTAAGCGTAGCTCCAGTCGCTTTAGCCACTTGCTGCCAAGGAATGAGATTACTGTGATGCTCCATCGGAGTAATCACAATTTCATCCCCTTCACGGCAAACAGTCCGTGCATAGCTAGAAGCTACAGTGTTAAGGGCTGTTGTGGTTCCACGTGTAAAGATAATTTCCTTCGTGCTTTTAGCGTTGATAAAACGCCTTACCTTTTCACGAGCTCCTTCATACCCTTCCGTTGCATAATTCCCTAGTGTATGCACACCGCGGTGTACATTGGAGTTGTAACGACGATAATAATCAGATACGGCCTCAATGACCTGTACAGGCTTATGAGAGGTAGCCGCACTGTCCAAATAAACTAGTGGATGGCCATTCACTTCCTGATCTAGAATAGGAAACTGCGCACGGAGCTCTGTGGCGTTCATTATTTGACTTTCCTTTCAATCAGCTCAACTAAACGTTTCTTTAAGCCTTCTAAAGGAATGAGCTCTACTACAGGAGATAGGAAGCCTAAAATAATCAGCTTTTCAGCGTCTTGCTTCGAAATCCCTCTAGACATCAGGTAGAACAGCTGCATCGGATCCACTTTCCCAACGGAAGCCGCATGACCTGCTCTCTCTACATTCTCATCAATTAAAAGAATCGGATTCGCATCCCCACGGGCCTTTTCACTAAGCATTAGCACTCTTTCTGTTTGCTCACCTGTTGACTTCAAGGCACCCTTTTCGATTTTAGTGATCCCGTTGAAGATAGCTCTAGCAGACTCTCTCATTACACCATGGCTAAGCATTTCACCTTCAGTATAATGACCTGTTTGAACCATTTTTTGTACAAAGTTCAGAGACTGCTCTCCTGTTCCAACAACGACAGATTTTGTATCCCCAATGGCCCCTTTACCCTTTAGATACGTTGTGTTATCTGAAACGGTATTTCCACTATGCATTTGGCCTAGTGCCCAATCAATTCGCCCATCATTAGCTACGTTTGCTTTTCGATACACATAGCTTGTTGTTTTTGCTCCAAGATGGTCTACAGCAGCAAAGGTTACTTGAGCGTTATTGCCAACGATCACTTCAGCAACGTAGTTATTAATTCCATCTTCGTTATCACTACCGAAGTAGTTCTCAACATACGTAAGCTGACTATTTTCCTCTGCAACAATTAAAATGTGAGGAACTAGTCCAATCTGACTGTTCTCTTGCCAGAATAAGCTTTGCAAAGGCTGCTCAATTTGTACATTTTTCGGAACGTATAGGAATACACCACTATTCATTAAAGCAGCATGAAGAGCACTAATCTTATGCTCATCTACTTTGGCTACTTGATTCATATAATATTTTGAAACGAGGGCTTCATGCTCCTTTATGGCTGTTTTAATATCCGTAAAGATAACACCCTTGCTTTTAAGATCCTCTGCTAATGCATTAAAGATAGGCTGCGAATTTTTGTGTATTACAATATTCTTGGCATCCTCTTCTGCTCCACCTAGCATGTCATGAACCGTTTTAGGCAATTGAGCTACTTCTGTAATAAAAGCCTCTTCTCCTTCATGAGCTGTAGGCAGCAACGGCCATGTATCAATCTTCGTTTTCTCTATAACAGGTAGAGATAACTTTTCACTTAATTCAAGACCTTGAAGACGCAATTCCAATAGCCATGCAGGTTCTTGATGGCGTTGTGAATATTGAGTCACATACTCGCGGTTGAAGTTGACTTTGGTTTCCACTGTCATCACAATCCCTCCTTACCGCTTAAGCCTCTTGGCCAACAGTTTCGTCTTTGATTCCTAATTCTTGTTTAATCCAATCATAGCCTTCTGCTTCAAGGCGTTGAGCTAGCTCTGGTCCACCAGATTTCACAATACGTCCTTGCATCATAACATGAACAAAGTCCGGTGTAATATAATTCAACAAACGTTGATAGTGAGTAATAATTAAGAAGGCACGATCAGGGCTACGAAGATCATTAACCCCTTTTGATACTACTTTAAGAGCATCAATATCTAAACCTGAATCGATTTCATCTAGGATACAAACTCTAGGCTGTAGCATAAGCATTTGCAGAATTTCATTTCTTTTCTTCTCTCCACCAGAGAAGCCTTCATTAAGATAGCGCTGAGAGAAGGAATTATCCATTTCTAGCACATTCATCTTTTCGTCAAGCGTTCTGATAAACTTCATTAAAGAAATTTCATCGCCTTCTTCACGATTAGCGTTAATGGCTGAGCGTAAGAAATCAGCTGTTGTTACTCCACTAATTTCGCTTGGATATTGCATAGCAAGAAATAGTCCTGCTCTTGCACGCTCGTCAACCTCCATATCTAAAACATCTTCACCATCAAGCTCAACAGACCCAGCAGTGACTTCATAGCTAGGGTGACCCATCAATGAGGATGCAAGTGTACTTTTACCCGTTCCGTTTGGTCCCATGATCGCGTGGATTTCTCCACCCTTAATATCTAAAGAGAAATTCTTTAAAATTTCTTTTCCTTCGATGGATACTCCAAAATCTTTGATTTTTAACTGTGGTGCTGACATTCGACATACCCTCCTATATTTAAGTAAATCATTCTTGATTTCTATTAATTATCAATGATTATCATTGAACCTCATCATATAGTATATCATATGTAGAAATCAAGAAAAGTACTTATTACAAGACAGAACCTATGACTACAATCATAGACCCCTTATATTGTAATAATTATTAGTTTGTATTATTTATATTTTAACATATAAAATAGGTTTTGCCTAATTGTAAAAGGCAAAACCTATTCTAATTTTGTTCAGCGCTAGTTATACATGTATAGATAAATTATACATACATACATTACATTACTACTTCTGAATTGTTTGTCTCTTTTTTGTAGCCAATATATTGGAAGAGAATGACTGCAGCTATGATAGAAAATCCAATCATATCTGTCAAAAAGCTTGGATTCATAAACAGTAACGCTCCACCTATTGCCACGATTCTAATGAACACATTCATCTTTTTAAACAGATAGCCTTCAGCACCAGCCCCAAGCATGACCACTCCAGTTATCGAAGTAAGAACGACAACTGCCCCTTCAAGCCATGTCGTATCCATTAAAAGCAAGGAGTTACTGTATACAAACATATAAGGAACAATAAATCCTGCTATGGATAGCTTCATTGATTGGAATCCTGTTCTCATTGGATCCCCACCAGATATTCCAGCTGCAGCAAAGGAGGCCAAGGCCACAGGAGGTGTAATATTAGCAAAAATACCAAAGTAGAATACAAACATGTGAGCAACAAATGGCTGTATCCCCAATTCTACTAAAGCAGGTGCAGCCATTGTAGCCGTAATAATATAGGTTGGAATACTAGGTAAGCCCATTCCAAGCACTATACAAGCAAGCATGGTAAAGACTAGGGTGAGGAATAAACTTTGTCCACCTAATAAAACAATACCATTAGCAAGCTTCAAGCCGAAGCCAGTTAATGTGGCTACACCTACAATTATACCTACAGCTGCGCAAGCAATCGCTACTCCAAGAGTATTTCTAGCTCCCATTTCAAGAGCTTCTACAATATCTTTAAAAGACATTCTTGTGGTTTTTCTAATCATGGCCACTAGAATGGTTACAATAATGGTTAGGAAGGCAGAAAAGATGATCGTTCTTCCGCTGAAAAAGAGCATGTACATTAGAAACAATAAAGGTAAAAGTAGATGCCCTCTCTCTTTCATAACTTCCTTAACACGAGGTAAATCTGCTCTCTTAATTCCTCTTAGCCCATCCTTTGAGGCGCGCAGATGAACCTGAGTAATGATTCCAATATAGAAAAGCAACGCTGGTAAGATCGCTGCGAGAGCAATTTGTGAATAAGGCATACCGAGCATTTCAGCCATAATAAAGGCAGCCGCTCCCATAATCGGAGGTAAGATTTGCCCACCTACCGATGCGGACGCTTCCACCGCTCCTGCGAAGTTCCTCTGGTATCCAACCTTCTTCATCAAAGGAATGGTAAAAGCTCCAGTGGTGACAACATTAGCGACAGCTGCTCCATTAATACTTCCTAGCATTCCACTAGCAAGAACGGCAACTTTTGCCGGTCCGCCCTTTGTATGACCAGCTAAGGCTAAGGAAATATCATTGAAGAACTGCCCCATTCCAGATTTACTAAGAACGGCACCAAATAAAATAAATAAAAAGATATATGTTGCTGATACTCCAATCGCTGTACCGTAAATTCCTTCTGTAGTGGTATACAAAAAATTAGAAAGCTGTTCCCAATCAAATCCACGATGTCTGAAAATCCCCGGCAAGTTGCGTCCAAACAATCCATATAAGATAAATAGGATGGCTAATAAAGGAAGAGCCCATCCGGTTACTCTTCTTGCCGCCTCAAGAACAAGAACAATTAGAATAGTAGCAAATACCACATCCCACTGATTTGGTAATCCACCTCGATTTACGATACCTAAATACTCAACAAACATATATACGGTTGTTGATAGAGCGAGAAAAGAAAAAATAATATCGTACCAATGAAGCTTGCTTCTTTTTAGTCTTTGAAAGGCAGGATAAAGTAAAAAGATTAAAACAAGGGCAACCCCTACGTGTAAAGAGCGGTGCTTTAAAGTCACTGGCCCACTAAAATAGGAGGTATAAAGATGGTACAATGAGAAGGCTACTGCTATGACGGTTATCAAAAGAGCCATACCCCGTTTAAAAGAACGGAATCTAGATTCTTGGTCATACTTTTCTAGTAGCTCCTTTTGATCATTAGACAGTTCCTCTTCCTGCCTATTATCTGTCGTGATTTCCTTTGATGTCCTACTCATCACATCACCTCTTTTCAATTCGCATTTCTACTGCTTGATGATGAGGAATATCCTCAGGCTTAATCAACAGCCTTGTCCTCTTCACGCTTAATCTATCGCTCCCACCTCTTTAAGATATTTCTCTGCCCCAGGATGAAATGGCACAATCATCCCTTCTGCAACACCTTCAAGATCGATTTCCTTTGCTGCATTGTGCGAGTTTTGAATTCTGTCAATGTTTTCAAACATTGTTTTAGTCAGTACATATACAGCGTCCTCAGATAGCTCTCCACTTACTAAAAGGAGATTTTGAATACTAGCCGTGTGAATATCCTCAGTATTGTCATACGTATTAGCAGGAATAATATCAGCTGAGAAGAAAGGATAGTGCTCAGCTAAATAATCCATTGCCGCCCCTTCAATGGGTACAATGACAACATCAGCTGATGTTTGTAGATCCATAATCGTAGCATTTGGAAGGCCACTCGTTACAAAAGCGGCATCAACCAAGCCATTTTTAATCTGATCAATCGCTTCACTATAAGAAAGATAGTCAACATTAACATCATCATAGGTCATTCCATGGGCTTCAAACATCATACGTGCGTTTAATTCAACACCAGAGTTTGGAGCCCCCACTCCAACACGTTTTCCCCTTAAATCTTCAAATTCTGTAATCCCAGTAGCTGCTGTAGTTACAATTTGAACATGATTTGGGTATAGAGAGGCCATTCCTCTCAGTTCCTCTACTGGTTCCTCACCCTCAAAAGCTCCTGTCCCTTCATATGCCTGAAGAACAGCGTCACCCATTGTTATGGCAAGCTCTGCACGTCCAGTTGTAATTAAATTGATGTTTTCAACAGATGCTCCAGTGGCTTGTACGGATGTAAAATGACCCAGCTCCCTTTCAAATAAGTTGGACATAGCCCCACCAATAGGATAATAAACCCCTGACGTTCCACCAGTAGCAATTGTGATAAATAACTCTTCATCCTGTTCGGCATTTGAACCAGTATCTGCATCTGATCCTGACCCTGATTCAGAACCTGTATCTGATTCACCAGTCGAATCTCCTCCACCACAAGCTGCTAGGAAAAGGACTAACATAAGAGTGAACGAAAGCAGTATAGGTAAACTTTTTCTTTTATTCATTGATTCTCCTCCTTATTAATCATTGTGTGATTTAAGAAACAAAACGATAGTGAAAAACGCATCCAAAAGTGATGGTAACTAGTCATTCTATTCTTATATCCTTTCTGCATTATGTAAATGCAAATATCATGCCAAAACGAATGAAGAAACTCAAAGGAGACAGTTGCCTAGTATCTTTGTAAACGCATACAATTAATTGTCTTACATTGAAGATGACTCAAAACTAAAAAAGCGGCATTTTTTGCCGCTTCGGAATAATATGCCGCTTTTTCTCCATGCATGCCTCACTAACAACCTAGCTCCTTTTTTTGCATAAAAGCCTTTCCATCTATCTTCTCCTACAGTTCTTCCTTCTTATAGTTCTTAAGCTTATCTCTAAGGCCTCGTTCACTGATCCCCAGTGTATCTGCTGTCTTTTTACGATGTCCCTTGTGAAGCTCTAGAGTCTGTAGGATGACCTCCTTCTCTATTTCCTTTAAACTTTTTCCAATAAGGCTTTTGATACTAGAATCAATGTTCTGTTTTTGAATAGAGAAATTAGCCTTAAGTCTAATTTGTTTTGCAAGATCCTCGGCCACAATGTGCTCCCCTTCGGTGATAACCATTGCAGCTTCAACAATATTGGCAAGCTCTCTAACGTTTCCCGGATAGTCATAGTGCATGATAATTTCAAACGCTTCCGGTGAGAATCCTTTTATTTCCTTACCTAGTTCTAGATTGAACTTTTGAATGAAATGCTGCAATAAAAAAGGAAGATCATCCTTCCTGTCTCTCAAAGGGGGTAGCTCTAGCTCAATCACATTTAATCTAAAATAAAGATCCTCTCTAAACTCTCCTAGCCTTACCGCTTCCTTAAGATCACGATTTGTGGCCGCAATCACACGAACATTTAGTTGAACCGCATCATTTGAACCTAAAGGTGTAACCTCTCTCTGCTGAATAACCCTAAGAAGCTTGGATTGTAGCGTTAATGGCATATCCCCAATCTCATCTAAAAAGATTGACCCTTGATTCGCTATTTGAAACTTGCCCATTCTTTGGGTTACTGCTCCAGTGAAAGCCCCCTTTTCATGACCGAAAAGCTCACTTTCCAGCAAATGCTCTGGAATCGCCGCACAGTTGACTACTTCAAAATGTTCTTTTTTTCGTTTTCCAGAGAAATGTATGGCTCTTGCTACAAGCTCCTTCCCTGTCCCACTTTCTCCTGTGATACACACATTAGTGTCGATATCCTTTAGCTTACCTATAAGCTGATAAATCTTTCTCATCGAGGAACTCTTGCCAATCATACCCTGATAGCCATATTTTTTTTCAAGCTCTTGACTAAGGTACTCCACCTGACTGTTTAATTTTTTGACATGTAGCGCCTGTTTTATGAGTGTATGAATCTCATCAACATTAACTGGCTTTGTCACATAAGAATAGGCTCCTTTTTTAATTGCATCAACGGAGGAAGAGATACTGCCATAAGCCGTCATGATAATAACAATAAGATCTGGTTGATCTGCTTTAAGTTCCTGCAACACATCTAATCCGTTCACAGAGCCTATTTTTAAGTCTAACAAACACACATCAAAAGTTTTCTGCTTTATCCACTGGATTCCTTGATGGGGATCTGTTGTTGTCAGAACATGATAGTCATCCTCCATAGCAAATTGTAAGGAGGAACATATGGATAGTTCGTCATCAATGATTAGTAATTGATTCATATCTTACTTCTCCCTTCTAAAGGATAGAGTAACTGTCGTTCCTTTTCCAACTATACTTTCGATTTCCATTTCTCCATTGTTTTCTTTAATGTATTGATAGGATAAAGCAAGACCTAATCCAACCCCATTAGATTTTGTGGTATAAAAGGGTTCCATCACTCTTTTAATTTGCTTTTCACTCATTCCAATTCCCTGATCAGTCACTTGAATATATACCATTCCTTTTGCATGTCCCTCTTCATTCCATGATCGAATCGTAATATCAGCATAAGAACTTTCACTTTCTACCCTTTCCTTCTCATCTAACGCTTCTACCGAATTAATAATTAGATTAATTAGAACCTGTTTAAGCTGATTTGGGTCTACCTTTATTTCTAAGTCCGGCTTTAAAATTGTTTCTACCTTATACCCTTTTATTTCTACAGCTTTAAGAAATAGGGGGGCTGCCGATTCGATGAATGAGGCAACATTAATCCGCTCAAACTTTTGACCAGCGGGCTTAGCATAATCAATCAGACCTTCAATTAACTCATTTAATCGTTCAATCTCCTTTGGTACATGGTGACTGATTTCCTCTTGGAATCGTAAATTTTGAATTTTGTTCGGGATCAGCTCTACAAATGTTTTAATTGAGGTTAATGGATTTCTTATTTCATGTGCAATTCCAGCTACCAGCTGACTTAATGCTCTACTTTTCTCCTGCTCAAACATTTGATCACGCAGGTGACGTTCATCCGTAATATCCTCAAAGGATAAAATGACTCCTGAAATCTTCTTTTGATAATCATTAAGGGGATACGCATAGTAGCGAAGGTACACCTCTTCCCCCCGATTACCACTTAATGTATGCGATTCTATTTCACCATGAAATTGCTTACCTTTATCAAGAATATCCCGTATCTTGGAATCCAGAACCTCTTTCATTACGGGATTCAATTTATAGGAGACTCCGTTCACTTTGCTTTTCAAATTCATCGTATGAGTGGCCTTCTCATTCATTGATGTGATAATACCTGCACGATCTATTGTAACGATTGCTCTTGGGCTACTTTCAAGAATTTGTTTAGTGAGCTGATCACTATTTTTTACTTCTGTCGCTCGTATGGCTAATGATTCATTTAATTGATTCACATCCTCAGTTCTAATTCTAACTTGCTTTTTCAATTGCCTATTCCAACAAATTCCCAGAAAAAAAATACAACCGATAAATAAACCACTAATGGTAATGATCCGAATCATCATTTCCATCCGTTGCTGCAATTCACCATGTTCATCTACAAACCATTGCTCATGGATCTGTTTATACGTCCCCTGTACTTTAATTTCATTCAAGCCTTCGTTAAGAAATTGAAGTAATGAGTAGTCCTGCTGTCTAACAGCCATCGTATATTCGATAGGCATAACATAACGGTCCACAAAAATAAAATGCTCCTGAACCCCATACTCTTCAAGGAGCTTCTCCGCTGTCACAGCATTTCCTACAAAAGCATCGGCCCTACCTTCCAGTAATAGCCTGAACGCATCTCTCTGGTTTGAGGTGACATGATATTTGATTCTTCTAATGTTTTGTAAAAATTCATATTCAAGTGTATCTTTTTCTAGAGCCACAATTCTTTCCGACAGCTCTGCCAAATTACTAATGGTGGATGAATGCTGAACAGGTACTAGCATCCCAACTTCAGACGTATAATAACGCTCCGTAAAATTAATGTCATCTACATAATTGGCCCTATACGGCACCCCAAGTAAAACGTCTACTCGTTCCTCTTTTAGAGCCTGGACCTTATCACCTGTCCTTACTGGAACCCACTCCAAGGTTAAATCTCCCCAATCAGCAACCGATTTCATAATATCAATATTAAAGCCCTTGTATTCCCCTAGCTCTTCAAACTGATAAGGAGGGAGCAAAGGATCAAAGCCAATACGTAATGGGGAAGGCTCCTCCCCAGCTTGGTTATTCAAGGAAAGATCTCTAGCATATACATGATGCTTTAAGAAAGAATCGAACATATAAGGAATTGTAATGACAGCGGCAACAACACAACACACCGCAACCGCAATAGTAAAATTCCACTTCTTACGGCTTGAAGTGCGTTTAACGAATTGTTCACGCTTCAATGAAAAAAACCTCTCATTCTAATCCCTCCTCTATAAACAAACCGGTGACGAAAATGTACCATGATTACCAAACAAATGTCCACTCTTCTGAGTATAAGATCCTTTATTCGTCACTCCATCAAAAACTTCGTTATAAATAAGAGCTAGAGAACCTTAGCTTTCTAAGTGACTATCTATCTCTGAATATATGAGCTCTGATTATACAAAAAAGAGCCTACCCGACAGATACGTTTGGATAAGCTCTTCCTATTCACTACGTTATTTCAACTTTCGATCAAATTGCTCACATAATCTCATGCTTTCCTCATAATCCTTTTCACGTTGACGTTCAACTTTAAGCTGTGTCTCAAAACAGTTTTCATATTGCGCATAGCTAATACCATGTGCTTGATATAAAGCTGTTTCCATTGACGCTGTTGGCTCTAGTTTACTTGATGAGATAATAAACCATCCTTTCAAATTTGGGTACAGTCTCCACGTTGAGACGCTGTACTATTTTTGGTGGAAGCTTGCTTGTAAGCATTTCTTACAGCGTTTTTCCAACATGTTTATTATATAACCGTTCTACCTAGAGACCAAACGTCATAATTTCCTATATTCATTGCCTCTTCCTACTCCTTATAACTCTCCCTGACATACCTGAGCCATCCATTCATTTCCTTACAAATACCACTAAATCCTCGTTTTATAGGCTAGATTATCAGATTTTAATGCTTCGTGTTTAATTGGGCTAGGCAATCTTGGACAAGGGTAACCCCTTGGCTCATCACAGCCCCGCCACCTATAGCTGCACATACTCCAATAACCTCTAATATCTCTTGCTCAGTAGCTCCGTGATGAATTGCTTCATTAGTATGGTACACAATACAGTATTCATCCTGTGCATACAAACTGATTCCCAAAGCCATAAGCTGCTTCATCTTTTGATCAATGTCTCCGGCTGCAAAGCAGGCTCCTGTGAAATCCATATAGCTGCGGGCAATACTAGGAAGCTTTTCTTCAAACTGCCCAAGGCCCTCCTTATAATCTTGAATCCATAATTCTACTTCACTTTCCATATATTCTTCCTGCATGCTATCGTCTCCCTTCAGTCAATTTCAATTTGAATACTTTTTACAGATACTTTTTACAGATGCTTTTTACAGATGCTTTTTACAGATGCTTTTTTAGATGCTTTACTACGTTTATACTCAGTAAGATACCCATTCCTTTTTCTGCTTATCCAGCACAGCAATTAAAAAGCTTGATTGTTCCTAGGATAAGTTGACTAAGGCTTGGTATCCTAAGTTAAAGAAAAAACTAGACAAATGACGTAAACGTCACTCATCTAGTTCATCTTTCTCCTGCCCCATTTTTAGAAGGCTGGTATAACATTTCCTTCATATTTCTCTAGGATATAATCACGCACTTCTGGTGAATTTAGGGCTTCTGCTAATTTTTGAATTCCTTCATCGTTCTGGTTTGCTTCTAAAGCAGCCAAAACATTAACGTATGGATTGTTATCTGGCTCCTCAAGAATCAGAGAATCCTCTGCTGGTGATAATCCTGCTTGCAGTGCATAGTTCGTGTTAATGATAGCCAAATCGCCATCTACATAGGCCTGCGCTAACGTAGCAGCTTCTACACCTCTAAATTCAAAATTGTGTGGGTTGTCTACGATATCGCGAACAGTTCCGTAGAAGCCAACTCCTTCAGCTAAAGTAATAAGTCCTTTAGATTCTAAAAGAGCAAGCACTCTTCCTTCCTCTGACACAGCGTCTGGATGTAGGATCAACGCTCCATCTGGAAGGTCCTCAATGGAATCATAGCGATCAGAGTAACCACCCATCGGCTCGATATGAACACCTGCTACTTCAACTAATCCGTAATTATGCTCTTCATTTTGAGACGTTAGATAAGGAATGTGCTGGAAGAAGTTAGCATCTAAATCTCCCTCAAACAAGTTTTTGTTCGGTAGGATATAATCCTGGAATACAGTAACCTCTAAGCTAATTCCTTGCTCTTCTAATAATGGAGCAACCACTTCTTCTAAAATTTCAGCATGTGGAACAGCTGTAGCTCCAACCTTAAGCACCTGAGTTTCTGTTTCATTCGTGTTCTCCTCCGTACCTTCTGACGGAGTTTCTCCTTGATTCTGCTCCTCATTTGGTGCTGATTCCTCACCTTGACCACAAGCTACTGCAACTAATGAAACAATTAGTAGTAGTGCTAATAATATAAATCCTTTTCTTTTTAACATCTGACCTACTCCTCTTTTATCTGAATTAATTATATTAGAAAAACTTGGCTTATCGCCAAGTTTTGGCAAAAGCCTTAGTTTATCTTATACTATCTACCTTTGAGCTTATAAATTCTGAAAGTATAAAAACCTCATTGCTTGCTTAGCGCTTATCTATCTGCTTGACAATAAGATCTCCTACCGATTGAATGAGCTGCACAAGAATCACAATGATTACGGTAGCTACAAGAGTTATCTCCAAATTATTACCTTGGAACCCATAACGATAAGCGATATACCCTAATCCTCCTGCACCAATGACCCCTGCCATAGCCGTATAGCCTATAAGTGCAATTCCAGTTACCGTAAGACCTGAGACAATAGCAGGCAAGGATTCAGGAAGTAAAACTTTATAAATGATCTTTAGATTGCTAGCACCCATCGCTTTAGCCGCCTCGACAACCCCTTTTGGAATTTCTCGAAGCCCTATCTCCACTAATCGTGCGTAAAAGGGAGCAGAAGAAACAACTAGAGCGGGAATCGCTGCTGATGTCCCAATTCCACTTCCTATAATAATGCGCACATAGGGCATCAGGATAATAATTAGAATAATAAAAGGGATAGATCGTAGGACATTAACCACAAATCCTGCTGATTTATAAAAAATCTGGCTTTCCCAAGGGTTCCCCTTAGCCGTCATATAAAGCAAAATTCCTAAAGGAATACCCAATAGAGCTGTAAAAAGAAGCGATACACCCGTCATATAGAGGGTTTCTACAACTCCTTCCCAAATCGTATCCCAATACACATTCGGTAAAACCTGCTCTAACCAATTCATCATCCTACTAACACTTCCACTTCTACCTGCTGCTCCTGAAGAAATTGAATCGCCCTATTGATCTCAGCCTCAGAACCTGTCAGATGTAAAAACAGCGTACCGTATGAGGAATCCTTCAATTTATTTATCTTTCCTTGAACGACATTCACATCAACATCACAGCTTCTTATTAATTTTGAAAGAATGGGCTGCCCGGAAGTCTGTACTAAGAAGTGACACTGCACAACCTTTCCTTCTGCAATATTCCATTCCGCTTGAGCCTCCAAGGCTTCACTTGATTCAGTAATCTGTTTGACAAAATCCTTTGTGATTTGCTGCTTAGGCTCTTTAAAGACCTGAAGAACCTGACCAAGCTCGACTACCCTTCCCTCCTCCATAACAGCTACACGGTCACATATCTTTTGAATGACATGCATCTCATGAGTAATTAGGATAATCGTTAGCCCTAGCTTCTGGTTAATATCCTTTAGCAATTCAAGAATGGAATCTGTTGTTTTTGGATCCAAGGCGGACGTAGCTTCATCACAAAGTAAAACAGTGGGTTGATTGGCTAGCGCTCTAGCAATCCCTACACGCTGCTTTTGACCTCCACTAAGCTGAGAAGGGTATTGCTGTTCTTTACCCTCTAGGCCAACTAAACGAATAAGCTCGTGCACACGCTCCTGCCTAACCGACTTAGGAACATTAGCAACCTCTAATGGTAATGCGATATTATCAAAAACGGTTCGTGACCAAAGGAGATTAAAATGCTGAAAGATCATCCCTATCTTCTGCCTTTTAACTCGCAGATCTCTAGACGATAAACGACTGATAGGAACTCCATCTATCCAAATTTCTCCCTCTGTCTGACGTTCAAGCTGATTAATCATTCTGATTAATGTGCTTTTCCCTGCCCCGCTGTATCCAATAACGCCAAAAATTTCACCCTTCTCAACGTTAAGGCTTACCTGATCAACAGCCTTAATCTTTTTTTGACCTGATTTAAATAGCTTTGCAACACCTTTAATTTCAATCATTTGTCTCACCTGCTTCCTGTTAAAGAGTATGTCAGATTCATTTCCCTCTCATACTCTGCACTTCGTACAAAGGAGTATGACGCATAGTTAAACTCCTAATGTGTATTATTCTAATTTTTCCAATATGTTTACTAAGGGTATAAACATCAGGAAATCCTAGCAGCTTACCAATTCTATCTTGGTAACTGCCTTATGTGTTTAATCTAAGAAAAGAAAGAATAAAATGAGCATACACCATTACCAATAGCTTCTCTTAGGTTTAAGAAAAAACAAAAAATCCCTCAGCTTCAAAAGCCGAAGGATAAGATTAACGTTCTCATCCACTCATCTTTCGAAGACATCATCTTCGCAGGATTTGGCACCTTTCCGATTCCAGTTGGATCGGCGGTTGCCGGGTTTCATAGGGCCAGTCCCTCCACCACTCTTGATAAGAGTTTTTACGTTCAATTCAATTGTGTATTGATATTACCACAGGAAAGAAAATTTGTAAATATTAAATATCCTGTTTTGCTTGTTGACGATGATCATTGTTAAAAAAATGATCCTGTATATTTTGTTTATTATCGTCTTTTATCCCTTTATCTAGCTCTTTGTTATTAATATTTTTATCAGGTACATTTCGATCAATACCATCATCTGTTATTTTGTCATCTGCGATACCTGTATCATTACCAGGTGGATCATTTGCCGTACCTCTATCCTTATTACGATCATCTCTCACTGTGCCTCTTGAATCTTCATCTTGACCTTGATCGTTGGAGTCTCTGTCATTAGCAAATTTCGTATCGCTGTCCTTTTTCTCGTCTTTATCTTCCTTCGAATCTTTATCCTTCTCTTCTTTGTCTTGATCATCCTTTTTACCGTTTGTCTGTAGATTCTTAGAATCTTTATCAGGACGATCTGTTGCTGTCTCTTTTTCCTCATCCTCGCCTTTGTCAATGTCATCAGGCTTATTGGTAGCTAATTCCTTACTACCTTTGTCATTGTCTTTGTCTTTTCCTTTATCCTTGTCATTATCCTGATTGCCTTGATTAGGACTCGGATTGCTAGGCGCAGGTGGCACAACTGTTGGTGGTTCAACGACCGGTGGCTTTTCCGGTTCAGTAGCATCAACGATGGCTTCCTCTAGTTCTTCCTCTTCCTCTAGAGCCCATTCCACTTCTTCCTCGGACTCTTCTGGCAGAGTTGGCTCTTCTGGCAGATTCCTTCTATATATGTTCTCAAAGAAGCTATTTCCAATAGCCAGTTCGAGACCACCTACTCTCTGAGCAATCTGAGAAATAGCCATCTCCTTGAGTTCACCGATCTCAAGCTCAAGTCCTTGCTCTAGTGCAGCTAAGTATATAACATATCTTGCAGGTGAGATACCATGTTTTAAAGCTTCTTCACGATCGTCGTAGGTGGTAACCATACGATGAATGGATATAGATGGGTCTTCATCCTGCTCTATGATAGTCCCGCCTCTGTTCGAAACGGTTAAGGGTACCTGATTCTCTTCCTGACTTCCTGTTTCATGCTCATGAAAAGCCTGGTCTAGCACCTTATCCTCTAGCCCATCATAAATTTTATCTAGCCCCATATCAAACTGCTTCTGAGTCGATTCACTTAGGAAAGTAGTGGATAATAAAATATCATGATTCCCATTTAAATAACCTAGATTTTTAGCCGCCTTGATAATATCAAATGCTACGTAATCGAGGTGCTTTCCTAGTTCATCATCAAGATAATCTATTAATTTTAACCCTTCCTGATTCCAACCAGTAATGCTCAAAACATTAAAATCACGATCAATACTAATTTCAACACTAGGGTTGATATCCAAGCTTACAAAAGCAATGGCTTCGTCTTCTTGGAATAATGCACCAAAAGCAAAAACAGAGACAAAAACAAAAAGAAATGAGGCCGCTACAATCAAGGGGGCCCTAAAGCTTTTTCTGCTTTTACGTGGTTTTACTTTTTCAACGATATGAACATGGGGTATGGGTACTTCATCACCAACCCGACATCCTTGCTGATTTTGAATATTAACCGCTCTAAATTCGCCTTCATTCGTGAGGACAATAGCTTGTTCATTGTCTATTTCAAGAATGACCCCTTTACTCACTGCTGTCCCTCCCTTCTGTCAAGTTCTTCCTCAGGCTCAATATACGAACGGAGAGATAGAAAATCCCCTATATAGATTAAAGCCATCGCTATTATATATTTTCGATTGCGCTCTACTGTTTTACGACTGCAATTTACAAATTTTAATAACTCTTTCATCGGTAATTGTTTCTTTTCTAGCAGATGGTCAATAAATTCCGGTTTTTCTGCCAAAAATTTAGCAATTTGCTTTGCATTTTCTCTGGCATCTACATGCTTAGGACATAAGTGAATGAGTTCACTAAATGTAATATCAAACTTCTCTAGCTGCTGTTTATACTCCATAATATCTAGCTTACGCTTTTCACTTTCCTGTTGGTTTTGATATTGCACAACAGATGCGTTAATTTGAGCTAGGCTTTCCGCCTGCTGATTATCCTCATCCTTCATTTCTGGCTCTAAGAAAATATCTCTTGTTTGTCTTGATTCTTTCCTTATATAATCAATAACTCTGCGACGGATAACCATCTCCGCAAAGGATAGAAATGTACTTCCTTGCTTTGCCTCAAAGTAATCAATCGCTTCATTAAACGCTTCAATAGCCACACTATACTCATCTCTAGACTGATCTATATATTGTTTACAAACCTTTGATGCTACTTTTGCAATAAAAGGCTGGTATTTTTTTATAAAATCATTACGATAGGTAGAATCCTGCTTCGCTTGCTCTACATAGAATTCAATCTTCTCTTTATCAGTGACTGGCTGCTGGCGCTTTTTCATCCACTTTCCAATTATCATTTGTATCAAACGATTTCACCTCGCCATACAATTCATTCGATTTTTATAGTCATTTCGATTTTGGGCCACCAGCTGGCATATATACCCAATTTAAAGAGTCATACTTATTCTTAAAGGGTATATCAAGTGATAAAGATTGTCTATGTTCATTTTGTTACAGATAATCACAATATTTTCCTGCAACCTCGTTACTCTATGCTTTTTTCGTGAGAATTCCCTTGTTTTCTAAGGTTTTTTTCTTCTCTCTTCGGATGAAAAGAATAGTAAAAAAAACTTGACCCACAGAAATATAAAGTGGCAGTTATAGCAAAAACATATGCATATCCCCAATAATTCCCGTACGCTGACACGATGGCTGTACTCACAGGACCCATCAAAGCCCAACCAAGCATAAACACCATCTGCCCTACACTGTTCGCTAATCCTTTCATTGAGTCATCCACCTTAGCCATCATAATGCTAGAGTGAATCGGATTTCCTGCGTTCATCAGCGCCTGTCTAAACAGAAAGCTTACAGAAGCTAATTGAAAATTTGTGGTCAACCCTGTTATTAATAAAAAAGGAATAGAGGACATTTGTAGAAAGACAACTGCCCTAACCTCACCTAATTTCCGAACCACAAAGGGACCGATGAACATCGCAATAGCCGTAGCAGCTTGACCTAGAGAAACGACGATACCTATTGATGTATTGGAAGCGTCAAAACGGTCAGCAAAGTACACATTAAGATAGGGAATAACTAAACCTGCGCCAAACCCTATAAACATTTGTGAGACTGCAAAAATACCAATAACTTTAAAAGAAGTCTTATTTGCCTTTAGACCTTCTTTTATGGTCTTTATGGAAAAGGTTGTTATTTTTTTCGTTACGAGCTTTCTTTTCTCCTGTATCATAAACAGGGGAACAATGGCAAATAACGTGATGGCTGCTCCAATTAATAATGTGATACGGAGACTAATCACCTCACTAAGCCCCATGACATGTTGAAACATATCAGTCAAAACACCACCACCTACATTTCCAACCACATTGGCCAGCATGAGGATAGCAAAATTGAAGCTAAATAGATGTACCCTTTGCTCTTTCGTAGAGTTTTCTGAGAGAAAGGGAATAGCCGATACTTGAATAAAGGCTGAAAAAGCACCTGTCATAAATGCTGTTACAACTAAGCCTGATTTAGCCTCTAAAATAGCACGCAGGGCAAAGCTAACGGTGGTGAGTAACAAGCCCAATACTATCACTTTTTTTCGTCCAATTCTATCGCTCAAAAGACCTGCAGGAATTAGGGCTATAGCTGTGGCTAAGGACGTCATTGAAATCACTTGCCCTAGGACTACAGGATCATAGCCCAGTGCTCTCACGTATAGATTGTACATAATCATGAAAAAGCCCATTCCAATTTGGAACAGGATATTAGCCCATAAAAAAAGGCGTACATTTCGATTGTAGCCCTTCACATTAGTAACCCACTCATGTATCACAGACATGTTACTTCCTCGCTCTACATAGAATAATTAACTCACTCATATTTATTCTCATATTCTTTAATCCCGATTCTTATTCCCAAATCGGTAAACTCAAATTATTTCGGATTCCAAAGTAATTATATCGTATGTTCGGTTAGAGGGGAAGAAAATCTTTCAAGTAACTTATCAATTCTGATAGTACAAAACAGCCACCGTACTCCATTTCAGTCACGGTGGCTGTTTACAGATGTTGACTACCCTATCTTTTCAGAGGAGCTTTTGGAAAGAGATTTCTTTTCTTCTTCTTCAATCAGCTTACGCTTAAGAACCTTACCCACCATTGTTTTAGGCAGGTCTTCTCTAAACTCATAAATTCTCGGCACTTTATATGCAGCCAAGCGCTCACGACACCACTGATCTAATTCCTCCTCTGTCAGCCTTTCCCCTTGTTTGAGAACAATAAAGGCTTTTACCGTTTCGCCTCTGTACTTATCGGATATCCCAACAACGGCACCTTCTTGAATTTTTGGATGTTCAAAGAGAACCTCTTCAACCTCTCTCGGATAGATATTAAAACCACCAGCAATAATCATATCCTTCTTACGATCAGTAATATAGAAGAAGCCTTCTTCATCCATTTTTGCAATATCTCCTGTTAACAACCAGCCATCCTTCAATACATCCTGCGTCGCTTGTTCTTTATTCCAATAGCCTTTCATAAGCTGCGGTCCTTTAACGGCTAATTCCCCTATTTCTCCAAGAGGTATATCTTGTCCAGTTTCTAAATCAACTACTTTGGCCTCCGTATCTGGCCAAGGCAAGCCTATTGATCCGAGTTTCCGCTTCTCCCACAGCATATTGGCATGTGTGACAGGAGAAGCTTCTGTTAGACCATAGCCTTCTACTAATCTCCCTTTTGTAAGCGCTTCAAATTTTTCTTGCACTTCTAAAGGAAGAGGAGCAGACCCACTAATACATATATTAATAGAAGATAAATCATATTGATGAATCTTCGGATGATTAATGACCGAAATATACATGGTAGGTGCGCCCGGGAAAATCGTCGGCTTCTTCTTATCAATAACCTTTAGGATGAGATCAATATCAAATTTAGGAATGAGTAATAAAGTGCCTGCTGTATACATAGCTAGATTCATAACAGTAGTCATACCATACACATGGAAAAATGGAAGCGCTGCCAAAAATATTTCTTTTGCATCCTCTGTCTGGTACATCCATTTCCTAGCTTGTATCGTATTAGCCACCAAGCTGTAATGAGTAAGCATCACTCCTTTGGCTGCTCCAGTGGTACCACTCGTATATTGCAGAAGAGCTAGATCTTCCTTGGGGTTAATAGTAACTTGAATTTCTTCACTAGAAGCATGCCCTAAAAGCTCAGACCAAGGGTGGATTCCCTGTGTGTAATTGACCTTTGTTGTAAGGCCGTCTTTCTTCGCTTTTAAAGGATAGAGTAGATTTTTTGGAAAAGGTAGGTAGTCTTTAATTGATGTGACTATCACATGCTTGAGGGGAGAATCTGGCTGTACCTTCTTTATTCTTTTCATTAGAATGTCTAACGTCACCAGAAGCTCTGCTCCCGAGTCGTTAAGAAGATGAAGCAATTCACGCTCTGTATACAGTGGATTTGTTTCTACTACTATGGCACCAAGCATTAGGCTTCCATAGTAGGAAATAATCGCTTGGGGGCTGTTAGGCAGCATAATGGCAACCCGATCCCCTTTTTTTATTCCAAGTCCATGTAAAGCGTTAGCAAACCTGCACGTAGCCTCGTAAAGCTGGGTATAGGTCATTTCCCTCCCCATAAACTCTAACGCTTTATGGGCAGGGTATTGCCTTGCCGATTTCTTTAGGAAATCGGCAAGATTGTGCTCCGGGTAGTCATAGCTTAGCTGAAGCTCAGGCGGATAATACGTGGACCAAGGCTTGTTTTCATACATCCCTTTCACCTCAATATAAATTTCTTAAACTACGTATTTCTCTGCTTCAATCACCTTTGCTGCAATATGCCTCTTTAGCTCTATCGTTGGTAAGGAAGATTTACGCGTTAATTTTTTCAGCATAGAAAGCTGAGTTCGAAGGACATCCCCACTTTCTATGTGAGTAAGAATTTCTTTAGCAAATCCATCTAACCGATCCATCGCTTCATGACTGTAGACTTTTGTCATGCATACGGCTAGCTGATTGCGTTCCTCTCCAAGCTTTTCTACACGTTTTTTTGTTCGTAATAAGGCACTTTCTAAAGCAAAAATCTGGATCACGATATCACTTAAGTGACTAACAACCTCTTGCTCCTGCTCTAGTTTTTCTTGGTATTTTTGCACAGCTAAGCCACTGCACATAAGAAAGATTTTCTTAGCCATCTGTAGAAGATGCTCTTCTTCCCCTAGCACACCCTCAAATGTTTGTCCTGGCATCATTTGCATCAACTCTCCCTGTAGTGCCTGAGCCTGTTGAATGATCGGGAGCTGACCCTTAAGAGCTTTCCTCATTAAAGTAGCTGGAATCAGAAGTCGATTAATCTCATTCGTTCCTTCAAAAATACGATTGATTCGTGAATCTCGATAGATCCGTTCAATTTTGTACTCTTGAATAAAACCATAGCCACCATGAATCTGCACACCTTCATCAGCAACGAAATCCAGCACCTCGGAGCCAAAAACTTTATTAATAGAGCATTCAAGGGCATATTCAGATATTCCCTTAGCATATTGTAAGCCTGCATCCTCGGCATCCTGATCTAAGCCTTGAAGGCCTTGCTCAATTAAGCCTGCTGTACGATAAACCATACTTTCAAGTACATAAGTAGCCATATTCATTTCAGCTAGCTTTTTACCTACAAGGGGAAAGCTAGAAATAGACTTACCAAACTGTTTGCGCTCATTGGCATATTTAGCCGAAAGAGAAATGGATTCCTTAGCAGCTCCAAGGCAGCCAATACCCAGCTTATACCGACCTATATTAAGGATGTTGAAGGCAATGACATGACCTCTACCTGCCTCACCAAGTAGGTTTTCCTTAGGGACTTTAACTCCCTCTAGAATAAGAGGACAGGTAGACGAGCCTTTAATCCCCATCTTCTTCTCTTCTGGACCTATTGAAACGCCTTCATATTCCTTCTCCACGATAAATGTACTGAAGCCTTCTCCCTCGATCTTGGCATAGACGATGAAAATATCGGCAAAGGCAGCATTTGTAATAAATTGCTTCGTTCCATTTAGCACATAATGCTCACCGTCATCTGAAAGAGCAGCAGATGCTTTTGCTCCTAAGGAATCCGAGCCTGAGGAGGGCTCAGTTAAGCAATAAGCAGCTATTTTTGCCCCTGTTGCTAGATCAGGAAGATACTTTTCCTTCTGTTTTTTCGTTCCAAAAAAAACGATGGGCAGGGTCCCTATTCCGGTATGTGCTCCCATAGTTAAAGAAAGGGAGGACGCCTTAGACAAAACCTCGGCAATCACAGACGAGCTTACCTTATCCAGCTCTAATCCCCCATAAGCTTCTGGTATATCTGCTCCTAGAAGTCCAACTTCGCCAGCTTTTCGTAAAAGCTCAACAGTCAGTTCATAGTCTAAGCTCTCAATTTGCTCATCCTTGGGAAGTACTTCATTTTCAAGAAAATCCTTCGCTGTTTCCGCAAACATACGCTGCTCATCTGTAAAATCCTCCGGTGTGACGACATCATCATGCTCCAGATCCTCAACTAGAAAACCTCCTCCAACCACCTGCTTCTTCAGTTGCATTGCTCTATCCCCTTTCTATTTCATTTCTATACGTGCTACCAAAGGTAAGCTTTTGATAAATTTATCTACGACGCATGAACCTCTAGTATTCCCGCAGCTCCCATTCCACCACCAATACACATCGACACAACTCCAAGCCCTCCACCTCTACGTCTTAACTCATAGATTAAGCTTGTGGTGAGCTTAGCCCCTGTACAGCCTAGTGGATGCCCTAAAGCAATGGCACCACCATTCACATTCACCTTTGCCCCGTCAATGTGTAGATGACGAATAATCTGTAAACATTGAGCGGCAAACGCTTCATTAATTTCAAACAAATGAATATCCTCCTGCTTCAATCCAGCTAGCTTTAACGCTTTAGGGATCGCTTCAACAGGTCCAATCCCCATAATATCTGGCTCTACACCAGCAACGGCAAAGGATCGGAACGTCGCTAAGGGCTCTAGTCCTAGCTCTTTAGCCTTTTCTTTGCTCATAACCAAAGCCATCGCAGCTCCATCACTCATTTGCGAGGAATTTCCCGCCGTCACCGTCCCCTTCAGAGCAAAGGCAGGTTTTAATTGCTCCAAACGTTCTAAAGAAGTATCTGCCCTAACCCCTTCATCTCGCTCAAAGACAAATTCCTTCTCCCATGCCCTTCCTTCTCCATTCACTCCACTTTGTCTGACATGTACAGGCAGGATTTCCTCATCAAATTTGCCGGATTTCAAGGCAGCTGCCGCTTTCTGATGACTAGCGAACGCAAATTCGTCCTGAGCCTGCCTACTTACGCCAAAGCGATGAGCTACATTTTCTGCTGTAAGACCCATATTGATGTAAATCTCAGGCATGTGCTCTACAATCTTAGGGTGAGGGGAGGGCTTGAAGCCAGCCATTGGTACAGCACTCATGCTCTCAATACCCCCAGCTAGAATGACATCCGCGTGTCCAAGCATGACTCTTTCTGCTGCCATGGCGATCGTCTGCAAGCCTGACGAACAAAATCGATTAATTGTTAGAGCTGGAACGGACGCAGGTAAGCCAGCATAAAGGGAGACTATGCGAGCAAAATTTAAGCCTTGTTCTCCCTCAGGCATAGCACAGCCAATGATGACATCATCAATATCCTGTTTCTCTAATCCAGCCGCTCTTTGGAGCACACCTTCAATAACCGTCTTCCCAAGGTCTTCCACCCTTGTTTGAGCTAGACTTCCTTTCTTCGCTTTCCCAACCGCCGTCCTTGCCACCGATACAATCACAGCTTCCTTCATTTTAATCACTCCTTCTTCACTGTCATTCGGACACTAATTACGCAATGGCTTACCCTTCGTCAGCATATGCTGAATACGTTGCTGTGTTTTTGGTTCCCCGCACAAGCTGATGAATGCTTCACGCTCCAAATCTAATAAGTATTGCTCAGAAACGAGGCTCCCCGCTGGAACACTCCCCCCTGCTATAACATGGGCTAGCTTATTGGCAATGAAACGGTCGTAATCGCTGATATAACCAGCTTGATGCATCATATAAACCCCCATCTGCAGGACCGCTTTTCCATTTTCACCAACCACTTTTATCTTCTTTTCAATGGGAGCCCTGTACCCTGCATTGGTTAAAGATAAGACCTCTTGCTTTGCTCTATATAGCTGAGCATCCCTTTCAAGCACTATTGGATCACTTTTTCTTAACAAGCCAAGCTTTTTGGCCTCATGAGCACTAGTAGATACCTTGGCTAAGCCAATCGTTTCAAAGGCTTTATTGACGACAGGCTGTAAATCAGCATCCTTAATAGACTCAATTTGATTACTAGCTCTAAGAGCCATCTCTTTACAGCCTCCGCCTCCAGGGATAAGACCAACTCCGACCTCAACTAAGCCATAATACGTTTCAGCATGGGGAACAACAACATCTGCTCCCATACAGACCTCAACACCTCCTCCTAGCGTCATTTGATGTGGTGCGGCAATAACAGGCTTTTCAAAGTATTTGAGGTTATACATTGTTTCCTGGAACTGACGGACTATCAGATCAATTTCATCCCACTCACCACTCTGTGCCTCCATAAGCAGCTGCATGATATTTGCTCCAACACAGAAATTACGTCCTTCATTCGCTATAATAAGTCCCTTAAAGTTCTTCCTAACCTCATCCATGCTTTGCTGAATTAGCATTAAAATATCTGCTCCGATCGCATTATTCGGAGAATGGAATTCTAGACATGCCACACCATCACCGATATCGATTAGACTAGCTCCACTATTAGATAGCACGGCTTCCTTTTTGGACTTTTTATCCTTAAGCGAAATATGAGTAGGCCTAGTTTGAAGCTCCCGAAGCTCACCCTTATTCACATAAAGCAGTTGATCAGCTTCTCTTTCATAGAAGCTTTCATGTCCTTCTGCTACCCACTCTTTGACCCATGCTGGTACCGTTAAGCCCTCTTTCTCCATCCTCTTCACGGACTCCACTAAGCCAATCGCATCCCAAGCCTCAAAGGGACCTAGCTCCCAGTTAAAGCCCCATTTCATCGCCTGATCTATTTCCACTATCGTATCGGCAATCTCTCCAACCTTTTCAGCGGAGTAGATCAATACCTTTTTCAGCAGATCCCAGGCCAGCTTAGCGTACTGATCATCCGCTTGATAAAGCGCTTTCAATTTGTTTGGTGCCTGCTTAGCTTGCTTCGCAGCATCAAGGGATGTCCCTTTCACCTTGTTTTTCGGCTGATACTCTAGGGTTTTGATATCCAAAGATAGAATTTCACTGCCCTGATCTGTCTTGATTTTCTTATAAAAGCCCTGTCCTCCCTTCTCTCCAATCCATCCTCTCCGGACCATTTCTTGTACATAATCTGGAAGAGCAAAAGCCTGCTTCTCCTCCTCGTCCTCCACCTGTTCATACACGTTGCGAGCCACATGGACAAAAGTATCCAAACCTACTATATCCAAGGTTCGAAATGTAGCGCTTTTTGGCCTGCCCATCGCTGGACCACTCACTGCGTCTATATCATCAACGGTATAACCGTTATCCCTCATTTCCTGCATAGAAACAATCAGCCCATATGTGCCGATACGATTAGCAATAAAATTAGGGGTGTCCTTTGCTAGGACAACTCCTTTTCCTAATACCTTTTCACAAAAGGCAACCATCTGCTCAAGTAAAGTGGAATCTGTTAATGGGTGAGGAATAACCTCTAGTAGTTTCATATATCTTGGCGGATTAAAAAAATGGGTTCCCATAAAGGACGCCTTAAACTCGTCAGAAAGCTCCTCAGCCATGGCCTCTATAGAAATTCCAGATGTATTTGTTGTGACAATTGTTCCTGGCTTCCAATGCTTCTCAATTTTCGCTAGAAGTTCTTTTTTAACGTCTAGGTTTTCAACAACAACTTCTACAATCCAGTCCACCTCTTGAATACGCCGAAGATCATCCTCTACATTTCCCGGTGTAATTCGCTCGACAAATGAAGGATCATAAAAGGCGGCTGGCTTCATCTTCCCTAATCGTTTAAGGGCAGTTGTTGCTAGTTTGTTTCTTACCTGAGGGTCTTCTAGAGTAAGTCCCTTATTCTCTTCCTCTGACGAAAGCGATTGAGGGAGAATATCAAGAAGATAGCAAGGGATGCCTACATTCGCAAGATGGGCAGCGATGCTTGCTCCCATTACCCCCGAGCCTATAACGGCGGCCTTTTTAATGTGAAGGGGCTTCCCTTGTACGCTTTGTACCTGAGTTTTAATAGATTCCATCACAAACCCTCCTAATCAAATAAAGTACTGAATGATCTAAAGTTCACAATAAGGAACTGTCTCGACATAAAATTTAAGTTATTTTCTGATTCGCAGATTCCTCAACTTGACGGACTTAATGGAATATTCCGAACAAACAAGACAGTCTACTAGTTACGTAAAAAAGCTCCATATAGTACAAGCATGAAACTCTTATTGTCAATCGTTTCGTTTTAGCCCCCTTTTTATACAATGTGGCAGTAGAAAGCATAACTTTTTCTTAATTGAAAGCTGATACATTCGCTTGTGGGCAATTATGACATAAGAAGTGAATATTGGCTGGTGTTGTTAGTTGACTTTTACCCTGTTTTTGCATGACTAAACGTGGGTGCAGGCTATGAAGTGGAAATAGTTGAATTTGGTTACATATTGACAAGTAGCGCAAACCCATCTACAATGACTAAATAACTGAATGAGCGTTCATTCATTTATCGATATTCTATCACAGGGGTGATTCCATGGCAAGGAGTAAAAACATCGAAAAATACCACGCCATTCTCAATGCGGCCCTCACTGTATTCGCTCAAAACGGCTTCCACCGTTCCTCCGTATCTAGCATTGCCAAAGAAGCTGGCGTTGCTGACGGTACCATATATATCTATTTTAAAAATAAAGAAGAGATTCTGGTTTCCGTGTTTCAAGAGCGCTTAGGATATCTAATTGAAACCTCTCGTGCCCGAATTCAAACGGCTACGGATGCCAAGGAGGCGCTAAAAGTTATCTGTCATACCCACTACTCAGAATTAGAAAATCATTTAGATTTGGCCTACGTCACTCAAATTGAATTAAGGCAAAGCTCGTTCGATATGCGTAAAGCGATTGGTCAAGCGGTAAAGCCTTACATTACTCTAATTGAAGGTGTCTTACAAAGAGGTGTAGACGAGGGAAGCTTTCGTTCAGATCTTGATTTGAAGCTGACAAGGCTTCTGCTTTTTGGGGCTATGGATCAAGTGGTCACCTCCTGGCTTATGGCGGGACAAAAATATTCTTTGACGAAACAAGCAGAGGGAACAGTACAGTTTTTTATCAATGGCTTAACGGCAAAATAAGCATGCCTAATTACTCAGGCATGCTTATCTTTTATAGTGGCTCTTTAAATAGCCTTCTTTTTAACAATTCATCCTTTAGGTTGGGCTTGTGTTCTTTGATGTTTCTTCAATCTATCACTTAAAACATGTAACCTGTGAAAAAGATCTCTTTCCCATTCTTTATCCTTTAGCTTCTTGGCTACAGACAGTAAATCTAACGCTTGATCAATCTGAGACTTAATAATACCGATCATAGGCATTTCCTCAACATCGATACAATCGGCAAATATTTCACTCATATCCTTGAGATCTACATAATCGTCAAAATAAATCTCTGGTGCCTGATCACTTTGGGCGTAATCCGCTAGGATCTCATAATCATCTTTTATCTTAGGATGGACTTCAACAGATTGACAGATAGGACAGTACAGTATAGGTACTTGATGGATATATGTTTTCTTATGCTGTAAACTCCCCATTGTTCCAAGCATACTAGCTCCACAACAAAAGCTCATCTCCTACGCCCTCCTTTTATTTGAAAAATTTAAAAATAGTGTTCACCTATTGTATTCGTGCTCAAGATCAATATTCCTCTTTCGATACAGAAATGGATTTCTCCATTCCATGAGGACGGCACAGTTACAGGAAAGGTGGTCTTCACAATAATTATACACTACCTTTACTGGCTTGCGCCCGCATTTTAACATAAAGGTTATCACCGGATCGCGGCGAACTCCAGCAATAACCTCCTCTAAGTACTCTTCTGGACTCATTTGCTCAGCTACTTTATGATACCCAGGCATTCTAACCGCTCCAAGAAGCCGCTCTAAGCCCAGCTCAATCACTAGAAAATAAACAGCCTGCATGAATAATCTACCAAGTCCCATCATGCGATATTGTGGAGAAACAATCATATCGGCTACATAAAGTGTATTACCATTAGGATTATGTCTTCCTTTAAGCATACCTTCATTGGTTATAAAATCCCAATCATGAGTAATTCCTCTGCGGTCATCTATAATTAATGTCGTCATACTTCCAACAATTTGACCTTTATACTCAGCACATAGAGCTCCTTCTGGAAAAATCTCTACATGTTTGGCGAGCTGTGTATCATCCCAAAGGTCAGCTTCTGGGAAAGGTGGAGGATAGCATTCTCTCTCGATTTGCCTAATGGCAGCGAAATCCTGTTGATTGTAGTTGCGGATTTTAATCTGCTCAGCTTTTTCTCCCTCTTGTCCTAATACCATCATTTCTAAATGTATCATGCTCTTCTTTCCTCCATCACCGTTTCGCTTATATGTATCTATTTCCCTATTATATCCATCGACAAACTATTTCTTGCACCTATTCTTCTCCTAGCACTCCCATGCAATCTCTGTTAGAATAGGCTAGATGATGCAGTTAGGAGGGATTTTATGACCAAGCTTAGAATTACGGCGGTTCAGCATTTAATGAGACCGATTACCGTATTTGATCAGTTTGCTGATCAGGTTTCAAGTTATGTTCGTGCAGCACGGGACTGGGACTCCCAGTTTGTCCTTTTACCTGAGATGTTTACCTTGCAGCTCCTTAGCTTTTTTCCACGCAGGGATCCGCAAACAACCATTCGTTTGTTGCATGAATTTACAGAACGTTACATTACACTGTTTCAAGAGCTCGCTCAAGAAACAGGATTATATATAGTTGCTGGAACACATATGGTTAAAACAGAGGATGAAAAAATGTACAATATGTCCTATCTTTTTCATCCAAACGGGCATTATGACTGTCAGCCGAAGGTGCATTTAACTCCTTATGAAAAATCAGCATGGTTTGTCCATGGGGGTGAGGAGTTCAAGGTGTTTGATACGGCTCACGGTAAAGTAGCGATTCTGATCTGCTATGATATTGAGTTTCCAGAAGCAGCACGAATCGTCAGTGATATGGGTGCTAAGATCATCTTTTGCCCTTCCTGTACGGATGATGAGCACGGTTTCCACCGTGTGCGGTTTTCCTGTCACGCTAGAGCGATAGAGAACCAGGTGTACGTTGTGCATACAGGAACAATAGGCTGGCTACCGAACGTTCAATATATGGAGGGGAACTATGGAGAAGCAGCTATTATTGCTCCAAGTGATACCGTCTTTCCACCTAAGGGGATTATCGCCAAAGGTCAGCCTAACATCGAATCGATTATTACAGGAGACATTGATTTAGACCTGTTAAAAGACCTCCCTGAAAAAGGCTCGGTTAGAACGATGCAGGATCGTCGTCCAGAAATTTATAAAAAGTATATTCAGTATTAGGATGGTGGACATGGGTATATTTCCCCATTTTGATACCATGATAGCTAAAACTTAGATTTTCCTGGGTTATTAGTATAGAATAGATGGGTAAAGAAAATTGAATACATGAAACCTTGCTTGATGTGTTTCGTATGTATGAGAGTAGAATAACTAATTCTTAGCTTATAAGCTGCTGTAGCTAAGACTAGTTATTTCTTATTTTCAGTCCTTAATTAGGATAAACAAACGTTTGGAGGAGAAAAAAGGTTATGAAAAAATGGATGTTGATTTTGACTTTAGCTGCCAGTGTGCTAGTACTTGCTGCTTGTGGGACAGAAGCTGATAGCAGCGATGTTCAAAACGCCCAGGAAGTATTTGAAAAATCGGTTAATGCTATGGAGAGCGTTAACAGCTATAGTATGAGTATGGATATGGAGCAAGAAATCCCATTTGGAGATGAAGTATTAAATACAAGTACATCAATGACAGGGGATCTTGTCCTTGTTCCTCTAAGTATGCACCAAGTCATGAATATGTCAGTTCCTGGTGAAGGGACTATGGAGATGGAAATGTATTTAACAGAGGAAGGCGTGTACATGTCCGACAGTGAATCAGGGATGTGGATGAATATGCCTGAGGAGCTGTTTGGAGATCTAATGGATTTAGAATCTATGCAGACAAATCCACAGGAAGAGCTTGAAAGACTTGCTGAGTTCGTTGATGATTTCAGCTATGCTGAAGAAGGAGATTTCTACGTATTAACCTTATCTGCTTCTGGAGATAAATTCAAAGCACTAATCATGGATACACTGGAAGAGGTTACTGGCGGAGACGAATTGCTGGCTGAAGCGTTAGAGGATATTGAGATTCATCAGATTGATTATGAAATTAAGATTGATAAAGAAACATATTATCAGACTGAGCTAGTGATGGATATGGATTTCACTATTACAGCAGATGGTGAAACGGTAAGAATTAAGCAAAAAGTAGATGCCACATTCTCTAACTTTAATGGTGTAGATGAGATTGTAGTTCCTCAAGAGGTTATTGATTCTGCTGTTGATTTAGGTGGATTCTAATCTGCTTTCATGCAGCCTGTAACGGACATATTTGACTGTTAGATGAGGTTTTATCCTTGATTTGAATTCTAACGGACATATTCTACCCTTAGAATGAAAATTTAAAGCTATTGAACCCATTTGAACCGCTAAGATACAATTATGACCGTTAGAAGTTTTGGAGTTCGAAAAAGCGCCTCTAAGGTATACTTATGACCGTTAGAGCCTTAATAGCAAGACCCGAGCAAGGATTAAACTCATCCATTACTCGGGTCTGTTTTTAATTTTACTAGGAGATAGCATTGTCTCCTATGATTTGAATAGCTTAATTCGTCTTAGTCTTGAGATACCATCTTCTCATAGTCTTCAGCAGACATAAGGTTGTCCAATTCACTTTCATCAGACATTTCAACGACGATCATCCAGCCGTCCCCATAAGGAGCTTCGTTCACTAGCTCAGGAGAATCCTCAAGATTTCCGTTAACTTCAAGAACCTTGCCGCTTACAGGAGAATAGAGTTCAGAAACGGTTTTTACCGATTCAACGCTACCGAAAGAGCCATCCTGCTCTACTTCGTCTCCTTCTTCTGGAAGCTCTACAAAAACAATATCTCCTAGCTCAGATTGAGCAAAATCAGAAATCCCTATGTATGCTTTATTTCCTTCTACTCGTACCCATTCATGTTCTTCACTATATTTAAGCTCTTTTGGTAAGTTCACAACTCATCCCTCCATCAATATCTCTTCATCTTCGATACTATCATACTATTTTCCCCAAGCGTCTGCAAATAGATTATCTTTGAAACCAATGGTTACCTTAGAGCCGTCGGTCACAATTGGACGCTTAATGAGCATTCCGTCTGAGGATAATAGCTCAAGCTGCTCATCCTCCGATAAGTTTGGTAATTTATCCTTAATCCCTAATTCACGGTATTTCATTCCACTTGTATTAAAGAATTTCTTTAATTCTTCTCCTGATTGAGACCATAGCTTTTTCAGCTCTTCCTTAGTAGGAGGATCCTCGGCAATATTAATTTCATTAATTTCATATCCTTGATTCCCGAGCCATGCTTTAGCTTGTCTGCATGTCCCACACTTAGGGTATAAATAGGCTGTTAGCTTTGCCATCTTTCATGCTCCTTTCTCTGCTGTGTCTACCTGTATTTTATCACATTACGAGAACTCTCCCCACTCCACAAGCTCTGAAGCTCATAATGATTTTCTTTTATCATTTTATTTAATTATTCCTCTACTAACCCAATATAGGCTATAAATTACTTGCCTAATAAGCTACTCTTTCTCCTCACTCCGGAAGACCTTGGCTCCTCGTACATACTCTACATCCTGTCGACCAGCTCTTACGTTTATCACCCGTGCTAAGGCAAATAAGTAATCTGATAACCGATTCAAATATTGTCGTACAAAAGGGTTCACAGCTTGACGTTGAGTTAGAGTTACCACACAGCGTTCTGCTCGGCGAACGACAGTCCGAGCCAAATGAAGCTGTGCCGCTGCCGTGGTTCCACCTGGCAAGATGAATCTCTCCAGCTCTGGAGCCTCTTGGACGTACTCATCAATACGTTGCTCAAGAAACGTGACCATCTCTTCATGAACCTTGTAGGGATACTTCTCCTCAGCTCCTGCCTTCATACTTAAATCGCTACCACAATCAAATAGCTCATGCTGAATATTCTCAAGCTCAGCGATTAGCTCCTTGGTCTCCACCGGTAGCAAGGAAACAACCACACCAATTTGACTATTAGCCTCATCAACCGTACCGTATGCCTCAACCTGAATATCGTCCTTGTTCACACGACCACCAATAATACTCGTTTTTCCTTGGTCACCCGTTTTCGTGTAGATTTTCATAGCTACGCTCCTTCCAATTGATTTAATAAGTTTTGTATACCCTTTCATATTCCTATAGCAAGCGTACACTTTTTAAATTGTGGAGACAATCAGCTGATCATTACCTATTGCCCTTTAGGTATCTTTCTATCGCCTGATAGGTTGCTTCATAAACGACCTGAGCGATCCCTTTACCAATAATTGTACCTGAACCAGCATAGGCTGTTCGCTCTCCTCTTTGAGAGCTTGCTATACATAAGCTATCAGTAGCTGTACCAGTAGCTAGTGTCCCCGTTTGTTTATCTTTAATCTGGTGAGCAGCTAGTGCTTTTGTTTTGGCTTCCGTTGCAGACAAACTAGCATTAACCAGAGCCCCATCAGATAGATGGGCATCCACAAAAACAAACACATTAATCGTACCTGCCCTTCTCACCTGTTGAGGTTCTGTATCCCCAATAATATCCACAGGGTTCCCCACTCCTGCTGTAACAACAGCAGCAAAGGAAACGCCGTGAAAGCTTCTCGTACAATGAACAGCATGCTTAAGTGGAACAGCCGTCATCATCCCAATCGCCTGATTAGGTAATATCCCTTTTTCCATCATCCAGCTTGAAACATCCTCCTGAGGATCAGAGCAAACGTAATCCTTAGTCACATAAAAATTGCAGTAATCCTGCGCCCACTGTATCCCTTCTCCCCAAACGGCATTGGATATCGTCCGGAAAGGCTGGTCAAGCTTAATATGGAGTAGTTCTTCAACCTGCTGAATGCTATACATCTCTACTAACGCTTTTTCTTGCTTTGAAATATGATTTTGAGTAGATAAATAAACCTGTGGCTTAGCTACGTCAGGATGGGTGGTAGCTTGCACCTGGACCTGATAGACCTCTTCAAGCTGCTTACTATTTTTGAGTAAGTTAGGTTCACCCATCTCCTTCACAGTACCAGCATCTAAAAGGACAATCCGATCTGAGTAAAGTGCTGCTAAATTCAAGTCATGAAGAATTGCTAGAACAGTTAGCTTCCTTGTTTTCTGCCACTCCTTTAAAACCTGCAAAAGCTCATAGGAATGGTGAATATCTAGATGGTTCGTAGGCTCATCTAAAAAGAGAAGCTTAGGCTCTTGAACTAATGCTTTAGCTAACAAAACCCTCTGCTTCTCTCCACCGCTTAGCAGGCGAAAGGGAATATCTCTAAAAGCAGCAACATTCGTAAGCTCCATCACCTCATCCACTTGTTTCTGATCCTTCTTCGTATACGTCTGGAACCAGCCCCGTTGAAAAGGATACCTTCCTAACTGAACAATCTCCTCAACGGTAAAGTCGAAGCTAACCTGCTCCTCCTGAGAGAGTACAGATATAACTCTAGCCTTTTCAACCGTTGAATAGCTTGATAATGGACGACCAAATAGATGAACCTCTCCTGAATGAATAGGTAAGAGTCCTGTGACCAGCTTTAAAACCGTAGATTTACCACTTCCATTGGGACCAATTAATGAGAGAAATTCACCTTCTAGAACTTCAAAGGAAATTTCTTTAACAACAAGTTGATCGTCATAGCCCCCTGATAGCTGATTAAGCTGTAAAACAGCATTCATTGAAGGGGACACAGGAGAAGATAAAGGAGAACCTACCTTTCCATGCTGTTCCTTAGTATATGGTAAACGCTTGGAGTCCGTCACATCCTTACTCTCCTTCCACTGCGGTTTCTAATCAATAAGTAAGCAAAAACTGGGGCACCAATCAAAGCCGTAATGACCCCTATAGGTAACTCCTGAGGAGCAATAATTGTCCTAGAAAGAAGATCTGCGAGAATAAGAAAAGAGCTACCAACAAGAACAGACAAAGGTAAAACATGCTTATGGTTCGGACCAATGACCAGTCGTACAAGATGGGGAACAACAAGCCCTACAAATCCAATCATTCCTGAAACAGCTACAGCCCCTCCCGTCAAAAGGGAGGCTCCAATTAAAATATAAATCTTTTTCCGATTCACGTTGACCCCAACATGACGAGCTGCTTCCTCTCCTAATGCGAGTGTGTTCAATTCACGATAGTGCCAAATGATAACAATAGCCCCGAGTAAAAAGAAAGGGAGTACCAAGCCAACATAGCTCCATCCCCTCATCCCTACACTACCCATAATCCAGTAAATGATCTGGCGTAGTTCTGTCCCACTAAGAGCAATAATTAATGAGATAAAAGCTCCTACAAACGAGCTAATAATAATGCCCGCCAGAATGATAGTCTGTACCGCCATCCCTCGCCCTGAAAGACGTGTTAAGCTGTAAACCAACAGTAGCGTAAAAAAACCACCCGCAATTGAAAATAAAGGAAGGGTAAAGCCCTGTAGACCAACCAAAGTGATTTGAAAAAATATGACAGCTACTGCTCCTAACGCTGCTCCTGATGAAACACCAATCGTATATGGATCAGCTAAGGGATTACGTAATAGCCCCTGGAATGCCGCTCCTGCAAGAGCTAATGAAGCTCCTACAATACCTGCCAAAATAACCCGTGGAAGACGAATTTCCCAGATAATCATGGCTACCTGTTTTTCTATCTCTAATCCCAACCCAAGTCCAACACTCTTTTCTAAAAGAATATGCACGATGTCCTTCATTGGGATGGTGACACTACTATAAAATAATCCAAGAAGGCTTGTTACAAGAACAAGCCCTCCACAGCAAACATAAAGTAAAATAATTCTATTCAAAGATTTCCGGGTAAATATGCTTGGCAAGTGTCTCCACCCCATCAATTAAACGTGGACCTGAACGTGTTACTGTATCCTCATCCACCTCAAATACTTGTTCATTTTTCACAGCGGGCACCTCTCCCCACCCTGAACGATTCATAACCTCTTCTTCAACATCCATATAACTACCATACGTTGCTATAATCACATCGGGATTAAGCTGAATAATCTCTTCCTCCGTCAAGCTCACCCAGCCTTCATGTTCTCCAGCTATATTCACCGCTTGGATGACTTGCAACATCTCATCCATAAATGTGTTTTTCCCTGTTGTAAAAATATCTGGCGAAGGAGATACCTCAATCCAAACTCGTTTTGGTTCCGTAACAGCCTCTGCTTTTTCTTTTACAGCTGCTAAACGCTCCTCCATCTCAGCAATGATATCCTCAGCTTCTGTAACAGCTCCAGTGGCTTGCCCAATTAGACGAAATGTATCATATACATCTGCAAAACTGGAAGCATCCTGTACCGCTATAACGTGAATGCCAACTTCTTCAAAACGCTGAACCGCTTCAACCTGCTGATTATATTGAGATTGAGAAATCAATAATAGGTCAGGTGAAAGAAGTAGGATTTCCTCCTCATTCATTTCCATATCCCCTATTTTAGCAACATCTTGGGTTTCAACAGGGAAATTACACCAAACGGAAACTCCAACCACTTTTTCACCCAAGCCTAACGCATAAACCATTTCTGTATTACTTGGAAAAACAGAAGCAATCGTTTCTGGCTGCTCCTCAATTGTGATTTCATTTCCTAAACCATCTGTAATTGTAATGGGAAAGCTAGGCTCATTGTCGCCAGCCTCTTCCCCCTCAGCTTCACCTTCTGTGCTAGGAGCTTCTTCTCCCTCTATTTCCTCTTGATTACCCTGTGGTGCTGGATCAGCGTTATCTGTACCACATGCTACTAATCCTAACGTCAAACAAACGATAAGAACTAGGCTAAGCAAGCCCCATTTTTTCCATAGTTTCCACGATTCCATGTTTTCATTCCTCCTACTGGTTCCCTCTAGGTTGATTCATTTATTGGTATAGAGCTCATTAGAAAAGCTTCCTCTAATGATGGACTAGACAACCTCTTCGAGAAGACTTCTATACAAGCTTTTCTTATACTATCAACCTCTGAATTAAAAAAGTCTGATAGTAAAAGAACACCTTTCCAATGAAAAGGTGCTCCAGCTAATGAATACAGCACACAGACCTAATGTTAACCGGTAACCTTGTCCCTTATCTTTATCCTGCACATAAGGAATATAGCCATGGTTTGTTTAGGCAACAGTCTCGTTGACTGCCTTGCTGCTTCTAGCTTAAGCTTCCTTTTCCTCGAAGGATACTTAAGACCCTATGCCAAATAGGCAGGTCTCCTGACTTACGCATCATCAAGGCTGACTCCCTTCCCATGAGGTTCACAGTGGTTTTTTCGTCGCCTTTTCGCGTTTACAGTGGCGGGACCGCGCTGGACTTACACCAGCTTCCCTTTTCCTCATTCCATTTACTAAAATGAGACCTATTTGGATATGTATCTTGCTATATCAGTCTATAGCAAGCATATTGCATATTTTAAGCTCTCTATGCTTCATTATATAGATTAAATTGAACAAAGGCTAGGTTGAGATTACTATAAAAGGCTAATAGGAGCCTTATCCAGCCTTTTCCTTTCACTTAGAAAGCTAAAATAGAGCTCATGACGATTGAAAAAATCATACACATACTCAGGGATAGCTTACCTTTTTTGTTGGATACCCTTTTTAAAACCACCTGTTGCATCGTCTCTCCCAAAAATAGATACCCTATGATTATTAAAGGAAAAGTCACTATATTGGACATATTTCTAGTAAGAATAAAGTCTGTAATCAAAACAAATAAAAATCCAAAAAATAGACTTAAGGCTGTATAATACGGGTAGGATACAGCTTTCTTCATACGTATCCTCCTTCTGCAAACGAGCACAGCTTTGGTAATTTAAGAATATTATAATATTTAATCTAAAAATTGTAAAAGCTGTATCTTCATTTATTATTTACTGCTTACGAGCTCTAGCTCTAAAAAGCAAATGGGCTAACACGGGCATCATAATAAAGATGGTAATTAATCTCGTTAATTGAAGGCTCGCCACAAGTGACGCATCTAGTTGTAGAAAATAGGCAGTTGAAGCCATTTCTGCCGCTCCCGCAGGCACCGAGCTTAGTAAGCTCATGAGAAAATCTAAGGGAGATGAAACGGTAAATAGATATGCAACAGCAAAGCTAAATCCATAAAAAGTGAACAGCAGGAGAATCCCATACTTTCCTACCTGCTTCAGCTTTTTGAACGTTTCACGAGTAAATCTTAAGCCAATAATTCCGCCCAATAAAAGCTGCCCTATGGCTACAATTAAGGATGGTGGGTTATCAATATCTAAGACAAATTGATTCAACAAAAAACCAAATAGCATGGCATAAAGGAGTGTACCGGCTGGAAGCTTGTACAGCTTAGAAAGGTAGATAGCAAGTATAATAATAACTCCTATGACTAGTACTTCAGTAAAAGTAATAGAGTAATCACTAAGGTTAAGTCCTGTTTTACTTGGAAGTGGATTTGTTATTCCTACAAGTATAGGAATGGTAAGAACATATAAAAAGATTCTTGTCGAGTGAAACGCAGCTACAATAGGCTCATTTGCCCCGTATTCTTGACTTATTGCTACCGCTTCAGACGCCCCCCCAGGGATAAAACAAAAAAAGCTTGTCACAGAGTCCAAGCCTGTCAGCCTATGTAGCAAATGTCCAAATACAATCCCAGCTGCTAATAACAAGCCGATTGCAACAAATAAAGGAAGAAAAAAATGCAGCAGGTTAGAGAAAAAGCTCATGTTCATCATAAACCCAATATTGACACCAACTAGAGCTAAGGCAAGCTTAAACACAGAGTCCGAAAATTGTAACTTTCCAATCCATAAACGATAAAAAATTCCCGTTAGTAAAGCTCCAATTAGCCAGCCTGCAGGAACTTTTAGTAGTGTAAAAAGTAGCCCTACAAGAGTGACGGCTAAAAGGAAGAGTGTCTTTTGTACGGCCATGTCATCCCTTCTTCTTAGTCTGATCTTCGTCGTTTTATTTCTACTAAAAGTATAGCATATTACTCTGAAAAAAGTGATGGAACTCCTTGAATAATAGAGGATACGCAATGAACAGATACTTATTGAATAATAGGAAAATAGAGAAATTAAGGCTTCGGCTTACCAAAGGAGCATGTTTATTAGCTTCAATTGAGGAGTGAATATTACTTAAGACCTAATTTTTATTATTTAAAACCCCCTTTTTAAATTTTAAAAAGGGGGTAGTCATTAATAATACTCTTATGTCGAGTTTACTGTAGTTCCAATGGAGGCTTGCTACCAAGAGTGAAACCTAATTCACCTTTCTACGATTTCAATTTCAATAGCTGTTGTCTGCAAAGGATATGAATCATCAACATTACCATGTAATACGGAGACCTTGTCTCCTATATTTAGACTTTCTATTGCTGGTGATAGATCTTTAGGAACATCTATCCACACTGCCTGTCTCCTTTCCACCAGCAGATCATTTACAGACATTGAGTTCATTTCATCTTCCGTTATATCAGTCATTACTAAAATCCTCTGCTCTTCTTTATCGACAATGTATCCTTTAGATGTCATTCCCTGCCCAGGGAAATCCTCCGAACAACCACTTAAGAATAATACGATTAACACGAACCCCATCGTGATTTTTTTCATATGAATCCACCTCCTTACCTTATAATTGAAACTCCTTCTCTGCCTCATAATTGAAACCCCTTCTCTACTAGTATAGTTAAGAAGGGGTCTATTATTGCTTAAGCTGACTGAGCATCTCGGAAAACTTCTATAGAGATATGATAGCCTGCATACTTTCTCATGTTAATTACACCGTGCTGAAAAATCAGGTACTGTCCTTTTATTCCGATCAAACGATCTTCAAACAAAGGCTGCTTATCTAAATTATAGGATTTAATTTTATCTATCGCTTCAAGCTGTGGATATGTAAACTCGACCATTTCCTCTTCTCTTAAGATAAACCCCTGGAATTCCTCTGGTACATACTCTAGAATTTCTGCACGCAAGGCTAGTAAATCTAAGTCTGGGACATCTCCCTGTAGCATTTTTCTCCAATTCGTTTTATCCCGAACATGCTCACTTAAAGCGACCTCTAGCTCACCAGCCATTTTACGAGTTGGTAATTCGGCAATAGGCACGGCCATCACTGCCCCTTGATCACCCCAACGCTTAAGCTGATTGTTTTTCCTGGTCAGCCCTACTTTAATATCACTACTAATAGCTAAATAGACATAGTGAGGGATCATACAATGAGCTTCTCCCCACTCAGGGTCACGGCAGGTTCCCTGGTCAAAATGACATTCATGAGGCTTTACAATACATAAATCATTCTCAGGTAGCTTCTTAAAGCATGGGTAGCAATACCCCCCATTGAAAGATTTATTGGATTTCCTACCACAATGAATGCACTCTATTTTCCCTTCATATTGAACGGACAGCGTATACCCAAGCCATTCATTTAAGGGTAGTTCCTCTTCTTGAAATTTCACACTATAGTGTAGAGGGTCGTTGTAGCTATGTTTCAGTCCGTGTAATACACCTTTAATCTGCATGTTTCCCTCCTGTAATTTTAGTAGATATATTGTCTATTGTTTAGATGGTCTGTTGTTAAACTATTAGACTACCTTCTATCAAGTATTATTCTGTTACTCGCTGGTTAGATGCTTCTTTTTGTTCTCTAAAAACAACTCCAGCCATGAGTAGAAAAAGTAACATACCACAGATGGTCAAATAAATACTTCCTTTTTCAAACCACTCAAGTGTTATTCCTCCCATTAGTGGTCCAAAAATACTTCCAAGGGCAAAGCTGATCCCTGCCATTACGTTCCCGGTAGGGAGTAAGCTTTTGGGTAACAAATCAGCCATATATGTAATCCCAAGAGAGAATAATGAGCCTACACATCCACCTGCTAAAGCAAATAGAGTCAAAAGAAGAATCATGTTTGATTCTACGAAGCTAGCTGCTCCGAAAAAGAGAAATCCTAAGCAAATAATAGCTAATAAAATCTTCTTACGCCCCACACGGTCACTCAGCATTCCTAAAGGAAGCTGCGTTACAATACTTCCTGCAACAAAAGCTGGTAGCAGGATAGATACCCAATCTATCGTTATCCCTACTCTGAGAGCATAGATAGGAAAGCTGCCATGCAGAGAAGCTTCTAAGAAACCATAGCCAAAGCCTGGTAATAAAGCAAACCAAGATAATCGTAGAACTCTTCTATATTTTGACCATGTTCCTAGCTTAGAAGCGGTTGTAATCTCATTATCTGGATATTCGTTTCGTAAGCCAAGTAGAAACAGCCAAGCTAATAAACTCGTTCCTGTAGCTATGATAAAAGGCAGAAACTCATTTACCTCTAGAAGTCGAGTCATTAACGGTCCTATGCCAAATCCTAAGCCAAAAAATAGCCCATATATAGCGATATTCCTACCTCTTTTATCCTCCGGGCTTGTGGAGGTTATCCAGACCTGTGTAGCAAAATGAAGCATATTATCCCCTATTCCCACTATGATTCTGAGCATAAACCAAAACCAAAATACCTGCCAAAATGGAAATAGAATAATAGATACGATCATAAGGAACAGACCAGCAACAGCTACAGGCTTATACCCAAAGCGTCGAACAGGTTGCTCAATAAATGGAGCAATAAGCAAAACCCCGATATATAGCGCCGCTGCATTTAATCCGTTTAAGGACGGAGGAACTCCTATTTGTTCAAGCATAATCGCTAAGAGAGGGAGCAGCATCCCTTGAGCAAATCCAGCGATTGCTACCATAACCACTAGCACCCAAAAGCGGTAGCCAGGATGATTTGTTTGTGTATTTTCCACTTCTATTTTCCTTCCCTACCTTTTGCAAACTTTCATATAAGAAAAAACTAGTATCGTACATTATCTTACACCAATTCTATCAGTGAATTCTATATAAGAACACGAGAAAGTTTGATCTGTTAATATCACATATAGAATGACCTATTAATCAGCAGCTTTAATAAATAATGCAGGTAACATAGAACATCGGGGCTGTTCCACAGGTAGATTTCTTTACTTTGGGACGGCCCCTATACATTTATACCGATGCACAACTTTATTAAAGTTAAAAATGTAAATTTATTAAATATTTGCATATATCATTCAATTCATTATTAATTCTTCCGATATAGTAAGTAAGAGCTCTTCGATTACCTAAACTTTTGCATAAATTTTGTTCATATTTTTCTCAAAATAGTAGATTATGTCGAATAATTTGGTTATGATTTAATGAGGGAGATAGAACTAAGACTTTAGTAATGGTTATTCACCATAATATAGCATCATTGCTATTATTCATCATCTTTACATACTATGTTGAACAACATGAATAAGAAGCTAAAATCTATGACAATTGGAGTGCTCAAGGAAAAGTATGGGAGGAAAATAAGGGGGAAGCTTATGAAAAGTTTACAGAAAAAGATTTTAGCTGCTTTTGGTGTGATTTTTTTGCTTTTGGTTGTTGTTTCTGGTGTAAATTTAGCCGGGAATCTTTATTTCAACCAGCAGGTAAAAGAGATTGTTGAAGAAGATATTCATGTTTTAGTCAAAGGGGAGCAATTGCTTTATAGCATGTCTCAACAAATCTCTCTAGTGACAGCTTATGTAGCCATGAGAGAGGATGCCTACAGATCAGATTTTAATACGTTAACGGCGCAAATTAATCTAATTCAAGAGGACATTTTGGTCAGCAACTCCTCTGAAGAGCTTCAGACTCTTATTAATAGAGGCGTTGAATGGCGCAGATTAGCGATCAACTCTGTTTTTGATGCTTACGATTCCGGAGATAGAGTTGCTGCTTTAAGGAATCTTAAAGAAACCGTAGTTCCGCAAGGTAATGAAATTATGGACGAAATCTCAGCTTTTGCTTTAAATCTTGAGAATGAAATTAATTCTGCTGGTGACAGAGTTCTAATTACAGGTAATGTCATTATGCTGTTGAGTTTGGTAGCAACTGTAGCTGCCATCGTAGTTGGAGTGCTTATCGCTCTTACTATGGCTAGAAAAATTACAAAGCCTATTTTAGAGGTCGTAAAAAGAGCTAATTTAGTGGCTGAAGGTGACTTGAGTGGGGAGCATTTACAAACTAGCTCCAAGGATGAGTTAGGCCAGTTAACGATTTCCTTTAATAACATGGTCGATAATTTAAAAGGATTGATTAAACAAGTGACAGCTAGTTCTGAGCTTTTAGCCTCCTCATCGGAGCAGCTTAGAGCCAGTGCTGATGAGACGTCACAGGCTACAAATCAGGTGGCTACTACGATTCAAGAAATTGCAAGCGGGGCAGAAACGACTGTACAAAGTACGAGTGAAAGCTCTAGGGCAATGGAAGAAATGGTCATTGGAATTCAGCGTATTTCAGACAGCTCTAGTCTAGTGTCCGAATCTTCACTAGGTGCTTCTCAGCAAGCGACTGTTGGTAATGAGAGGATCTTAAAAGCGATGGATCAAATGACTGAGATGAATACCCTTGCTGGTGATACATCAAGCTATGTCAAGCTACTAGGAAAACGGTCAGAGGAAATTGGTAAGATCATTGAAGCGATTACCGACATTTCTAATCAAACGAATCTATTGGCCTTAAACGCAGCCATTGAGGCAGCTAGAGCTGGTGAGCATGGCAAAGGCTTTGCTGTTGTAGCTGATGAGGTACGTAAGCTAGCTGAGCAGACGAAGGATTCTGCCGACCAGATTTCAGCTTTAGTTAATCAGGTACAAGGGGACACGGCCAAAGCAGTTGATTCTACTAATAAAGTTACATCAGGTGTGGTGGAAACAACGAGCATGGTTAAGGATGCTGGTGAGGCTTTTCAGCAAATCGTAGAACGAATTAATGTGGTTGCTGCTCAGATCCAAGAGGTTTCTGCTCTTTCTGAGGAAATGTCCGCTAGCTCTCAGCAGGTGGCTGCCTCTGTTGAACAGGCGTCACAGATTTCTCAGGAATCCTCTAGTCGTACGCTAACGATTGCTTCTGTTACTGAGGAGCAGTTAGCTTCTATGGAGGAAATTTCAGCCTCCTCTGAAGCGCTAAGCGTGTTGGCTACTGAGCTTCAGGAAACAGTGAGTAAGTTTAAGGTTTAAATCTATAGGTATTTGAAGGGCTTAATTAAAAGAAGGACTGTCCTCCACTAAATATTCAGTGGAGGACAGTCCTTCTCTTTTTTGGGAAGCTTCGACGAGGCTTAAAGAAATAGATTTAAGTGCGAAAATACAACTATTTCAAATTTTATAGAGTAGTTTCAATCATTGAAGTGCAAAAATACACTTATTTTCTCATTCGAAGAGCAAATAGAACTATTCATGGAGAATGAAGTGTATTTTTGCATTTGATTACTCATATTCGTTAAATTTGTCATCAATGAAGTGTATTTTTGCACTTCATTGCCTACATTTTTATCTATCATTAGGTGAGAAGACTCCTTCCTCAAAAGTGAAGCTTTAGGTGGGAGATGAATCACCTTTTTTGTGTAGCACAATTCCAAGCTATTCATCAGTTGGAAGCACCACTTCAAATACCTTTGGTGTTAAGTGGTGGTAGCTCACGATAGTTAAATTAGCCTTTAAATATCCCTTTAATGACAAAGCCAACATTAGCTGGACGTTCAGCTAAACGACGCATGAAGTAGCCATACCAGTCGTTCCCATAAGGCACGTAAATACGCATTCTGTAGCCCTCTTCGACTAGCTTCTTCTGTAGGTCGGTGCGAATGCCGTACAGCATTTGAAATTCAAATTGATCAAGGGCAATTTGCTCTCTTTTTACAAATTCCTTAACATGTTCAATGATAAACTCATCATGAGTAGCAATCCCCGCATAATGACCATGCTTAAGCTGCTGCTCAATATTCTTTTTGTAGTTCTCATCCACGTCTTTCTTCTCGGGGAACGCTACCTTAGGTGATTCCCTATACGCCCCTTTTACTAAACGTAAATTCGTGTTCATCTCGGCTAATCGATCGATATCCTCTTCACTGCGATACAAGTAAGCTTGAATCACAAGGCCTACGTTGTCATAATCTTTCCTTAGCTCGTTGTAAATATCAAACGTTTGTTCAATATGAGCGTAGTCCTCCATATCGATTCGAACAAAGTTGTTGTACTTTTTAGCCGTTTCCAGGATTCTACGCATGTTCGTTAAGCATAGCTCTCTTGAAATGTCTAAGCCCATAGAGGTCATTTTTAAAGACAGATTTGAGTTCACCTTTTCTCTGTCCATAGCCTCCAAAGCATCAACACAATGCTGCGCCATGTGATTGGCTTCTTCTTCGTTATACACGAACTCACCAAGATGATCGACCGTTACGAGCATACCCTCTGCATTCAGCTCCTTAATAGATCGCAGAGCTGCCTCAAGAGTCTCCCCTGCAACAAAACGTCCTGCCCCAAAACGCAAGCCATATTTCTTAGCCATTCGATTAAAAAATTTATTTTTTGCCATAAATAAGAAAAAGTTCTTTAATAATTGCTCCATTTCCTTCTCTCCTGCCAATGATAGTGTAGTTATTCTTAACCTATAAATATCCAAAGCAAGATTGATGCCAACTTTGCAAGCTCGATTTTAGCCCTTTTATGAACGAAATTCCTATTTCCTTCAAAATTATTGTATAATAATTGTACACTATTGTATTTTTACTGTTAACTAATTAAACAATATTGTCTATATATATGACACTACTATTATTCTTAGGAGAGCTTTTATGATGAATTTATACTCTAATCTACCTGATCCTTCCCTCTATTTGCAGGCACTTTTGCCTATTAGTAATGATGCTATTGCCATGATAGATAGATATGGAGAGGTGGTTTACTGGAATGATGTAGCTGAGCAGTTCTATGATATTCCAAAGGAGAGGATTGTAGGAAGACCGATACGTGAGTTCTTTAGAGAAGAGGATCTCATGGTCCTGCAGATTTTAAAAACAGAGCATTCCGTCCGGGAGCTTTACCACAGGCCAAAGCCTGACACTCACGTTCTGATCAACGCTTCTCCCGTGTATGACCAGCAGGGAAGCTTAATTGGAGCCATTTCCGTGGAACAGAATATCAGCCGGTTGGTAAAATTAAATGAAGAGCTTACCCAAACCTCCTCCCAGCTAGATGAGTTAAAAAACGAATTAAACCGTGGACAGTATGAAGATCCTTTTACCAAAATAAAAGGACGGAGCCCTGAGCTGAAGCAAGCCTTGGAGTTAGCAGCAAAGGTGGCTCAAACTGATGTGCCTGTGCTTATTAGTGGGGAAAGTGGAGTCGGTAAAGAGTTGTTCGCTAGGGCGATTCATCAGGCTGGTGCACGTTCAGAGCAGCCCATCATCCCAATTAACTGTGGCGCTATACCTCCCTCCTTGTTTGAAAGTGAGTTGTTTGGCTATGAAAGCGGGGCATTCACTGGTGCGACAAAGGGAGGAAAGCTAGGTAAGATAGAAATGGCCGATGGGGGTACATTGTTTTTAGATGAAATAGGAGAGCTGCCTCTGGATATGCAGGTTAAGCTTCTACGAGTTTTGCAGGAGCAGGAGGTGTACAGAGTTGGGGCTACAGAAGCTAGAAAGGTAAATGTTCGTATTATAGCTGCCACAAATAGAGATTTAGAGCACAGAGTAACGGAAGGATTATTTCGAGAGGATTTATTTTATCGTTTAAATGTTATTTCTCTAGTTATTCCCTCCCTCTCTCAACGAGCGGATGATCTAGAGGAGCTGATTCATATCTTTTTGCAGGAGTTTGCCGCTCGTTATAAAAAACCTGTGCCGAGCATTGATTTTTCGGTGTTGCAGGCTTTTAAAGCATACTCTTGGCCAGGGAACATACGGCAGCTTAGAAATGTGCTTGAGCGGATTGTTGTCTTAACTGAACGGGGACTGATTACATTAGCTGATTTGCCTGCTTCTTTTACAGAGCTTTATGGAACCGGATATGAACAAGGAACTAGGCAAGCTTCTTCTATTCCTCCTTTATCGACAAAGCTGGAGCCCTCAGTAAATGTGCTTGATGATTCTGATGCAGCAGTACCTTATGTAAGAAAGGAAGAGATTTTGCTACAAGAGCAAAAAAATGCGTTAGAAAAAGAACGAATAAAAACGGTTCTGAAGGAAACGTATGGAAATAAAAGTATTGCAGCCAAAAAGCTAGGTATTTCTAGAGCTACATTGTACCAAAAGATAGCGAAGTATCAGATTGTTTGGGAGGAGTAGCGTGCCTGATCTCCTCTCTTACTTAATTTTTAAAACCCTATACACAGCTTCATGTCAGTCAAAAGAGCAAGGATGTGGATAAAGCGTTAGTAAAGCGCAAAAAACTGTGGGTTACTCTGTATTAACTGTGGCTATTCTGTGTGTAGCTTGTTATTAACTCCTCTGTTTTTGTGGATTAAATATTGATATCCACAGTCCATCGTAATTACTTTGAGGTTTTATATAAACTAATCTATTAATCTGTGCTTCCTATGTGCACAACGTGTGTATAAAGTCCTTTTTCTGTTAGTAACCCGTGTACAAGCTGTGTACATTTCATATTAAGAAAGTATAAAATTTGAAGAATACAGGGTATCAAATTTTGTACTTTCTTATATGTTCAAAAAAGATAGCCGAGAAGCGTAAGCTCCTAAGGCTATCTCTTTTATTTTTATCTGCTCTATTAAACTTTCTCCATACTGGTGAATAATCTCCTCAATGGTTTGTCTATCTATCCCACCACTGCCTTTGTTGGCTTTTACTTTCTCCATGCTTCTGCCAATATGTCAGGTCGGTAGACCTTATCATAGAGGGCATGAAATCTACGTGTAGGATTTTCCTTGGCACAAAGATATAAAGTTGTCCAAAGTTCTCGAGCTTTTACGTTGGTGTAGTTAGCAAGTTTACTTGCATTCACTCACTCTTACCTCCTTCCAACTTGTGAACAAAGTAGGGGTCCTTCCCTCATTAGAGTTGTGTTGTCTCTAGCTTCATCAGTACTATGACCCCCTCCAACTCCCTCTTTGCCATTCCTACTTTCACCTTTGGCTTATATAGGTCTGTTCTACTTCCCGTACGGGAAGTGCAAAGGAGGGTCTCCCCAGTTCCGTTACCTACTTTCCTAGCATGTCGTTCCCCTTACCCCGAGGGATTCTTCGGTGCTGCCTTTCCAAGATCTTCACACCTTCCATGGCTTTCGCCTAAATGATCTAGACTCAGCTTCCCTTTGTCCTCAAACGAGGTTTCTTTTGACGAGGCGGCAGGATTCACTTTATGTTACAACCTGCTAGGTTGCTCGCATCCCTAACGGGATTACTTTGTCACAGGGCTTCAACCTTAGGATTACTCCACCAGTTGCCTGTCAGCTACTAAGCGACTTGGTTCTTACTTAGATCGGACTTGCACCGACTAGCAATTAACGGCTTGCTGGGCACGCAGCATTAAAAAAGGGAGCCTCAAAGCTCCCTCTTTCCTTATATCCTTAAATTCTGTTTTGTAAACTTTAACATATTTTTATTTTACATGCCCTTTTAAAAACTAAATCCAAATAGTCTACCTTCATCATTTTCTCTATCATCAAGGACTACTACAACTTCATCTTTTTTTAGTTCAAATAGCTTCCCGTCAGTTAGTCTTGGAATATCGTCTTCAAGTGTAGTAAATATATACTGTATCCCATCCACTCTGCATTTTTCTCTTATTGTTTCTATATATTTTATTTTTTTCGTATCAGACATAGACTCTAAACTACCATCATGATAAGCAAACTTAAAAAATTCTCTAACGTCTTTATATGCTATTATAACTGCAAGGTCAAAACATACACACAGCATTTTTCTGTAAGAATATCCTTCGGATTTGGATGTTAGCACATCTTCTTTTATACTGGTTATTTTAGCTTCAAACTCAATGTTATTATTAGAATTAATACTGTGAAATAATATGGCTGTTTCATCTAAAATATCTTTAACTAGACTACTAAACAACGATTGTATTAGTTTAAAGAAATCATTTACTTCTTTAAGATGTTGATTAATTTTATCAACAAGCTTTTGAATTTGGCTCTCAATTTGAGATATATGTAAACCTTTTTCTTTTAGAATGTCAATATTGTCTATTTTATTTAATAGCTGACTTATTTCATTTTCAACTTCAACAAGTTCCATCTGATATTTCTTGAACTTTACGAAAGAATCTTTTTCTTTTAGCACAGATAAAATTTCATTTCTTTTACTGTTTAGAATTTGCAGTTCTGCATTGACATTTTGCAATTCCTCTTCGTTTCTTTGTAAATTTTGCTTTAGAAATTTATTTCTCTCACTAGTAATATCATAATTAAATTGTACTAATTCCTCATAGCTTTTTTCAAGTTTTTCTGGAAAATTAATTTCAATTTCTTCAAATAATTTACGGATAGATGATAAATCAAATTGAGTTTGTTTGTTTAATGAATCATTTATTTTATCTAATTCAAACTGTAACTTATATTCTTTTGAATTGAGGTTTGCTATATCTTTCTCTATATCTTCAATCAATTCTTTGTTTAATTTTCTTTCTTTAGCATAAAAATCAAAATTATCTATTTTAGTCTTTATTTCTATTCTTTTTTTCTCATTCACATCAATAAGAGCTTGAATTTTATTTAAATCCATGTAAGAAATTTTTAACTCATATTCCATTTGCTCCAGTAGTTTTTTTTCAACATTTAATTGAGTTTCTAAATCATATTTATTTTTTATAAGACTTCCTTTAAATCCAAACAAATCTGTTAGTGGTGGCTTCCATGTTGAATCGCTTCCCCTAAACTTTGACAATTTAAATACTTGATCATAATCATATTGAGTTCTTAGAAAATAATTAAGAAAAGTTCTATAGGAGTATGGCAGCACCTTATTAAAGCCCCACAACTTATTTAAAAGGTTTTTTGGATTCTTCCCTTCGTCATTAGATGTTAAAGGCATATCAACATAATCCCAAACGGTTTCCTCTGTAAAGTTTTGCTTTCCTATCAAATGTAATTTAATCGATACCTTTGTACTGTTTTTTACAGACCTTTTAATTGTTATAAAACTGTCTTTGTTCCGTTTTAATTCTAAGAAGAAAATGTGATTTTTAAATTTTTCTTTATTATCTTTTAAAAAGTGTCCTTTTTCTAGCTCTTTCAAGAACATAAAATCTAGAAGGTTTATTAAGGTACTTTTTCCTAAATTATGAGAGTTAGAATCAAGGTTTTCTTTATTAACGATTTTACCCAAAACGATGTTTAATCCATCGGAGAAATCAATCTCTTTAAACCTAGAATCGTTACTATAAATTTTAGATATTTTCATATTAACAGCTCCAAATTATCTTTCTTTTTATCATAACTAATTACACCTAGAGAATATAAGAATGTAAGGGCTAAAATAAATATATCTTTAATATCATCTTCAAAATTTCTACTTATTCTCATTAAAAGTTCATCATAATTCATAATTTTATTTACTTTTAGACTAGTCACTATATAATATGCAACATTTAGCACAGATAAATTAATGTTCATAAATTTATGAGGTTTTATCATATTTAACTCCTATATCACAATTCCAATACATGTAATGTAAAAACACCCATATAAGCTCTTTATCAAAGCATATATTATAATTATCTTTCTCAACAATATAGCTATACACAGCATCAAAAATTTTATCGAAGTACACAAAATCAGTTCTATTAGATACAATTTTATTATTAAGTTCTCTAGCAGTAGTCAAGTATTTGGATAAAAATATCTCATTCCTACGATCATTTAAGAATTCAGAAATTTTTTCAAAGTATATTAGGCTATTTGATTTAATATGTTCAAAATATTCATGAGTCAAATTATTAAGTTCGTTCTTCTCTTCAATATTAGGTCTATAGAAATCATTACACTCTGTCACTATCCCCACTATTTCCACAACCTCCTGTGAAAAGCAATCAATAACTTCTTTTATATCTTTTTCATAAAATCTAATTGGATGGGGATTATAATAGTTAATATCTCTGGAAGCGACTAAGTTATTACTACCAAAAACAAGCTGTCTAATTTTATCAAACATTATTTATATCACCAGCTGCGACAATATTATCATCACCCTTTACTCCTTGTCTTATTTTTCGTGATTTTTTTTACATTAAAAACTATGTTATTATTTATTTTCACTACTGTAACTGCAACAAAAAGAGAAATCAACAATGACAGGATTGATGCTACTCCAGCAAAAATATTAAAAAATTCCATATAAACTCCCCCTAATCTTTATTACTTGCTATATTATCTCCTACCTTCGACAGTTTACCTAAATATTCCTTCTATCTAAATAAGTGATAAATTAAAATTTGTTTGTTGAACAGTAGAATTAATACCATCAAGCAATTTACTAAGAGGGCAGATTTTTAAAAACCTGTATTCTAAAACCTATTAGGTAGCTAGACTAGGATTTTACAGATGAAACTTACAAGCTAACTTGGATCTAAGAAATAAATATATAAGAAAATCTTTTTCAATTTACCAAGAAGATTATTTTCACTAATCAACCATTCTTGAAGAGGAATCCTCATATGAAGAAGAAAATTAGAAAAGCCACAATCATATTTTCAGCTAATTTGTCCATAAAATTCTAGCATACTAAACACTATAGCAGAAGAATTCAGTTCAACAGGTGCGGAATACATTCTATCGTTCAGGGCTACTAACTTGTCTTATAATTGCCAAAGGAATGAAATCTCTAGTTTTTATGTAATATCAATAATTTGAAAATTAAGAAAACCATTCCTCACTTATTGAAGAATGGTTTTAATGTTTTAAATCCTCTAAATGATACGATCCTCAAACCAACCAATTAAATGCTGTAAACGCTCCAAGCGATGCTTAGGCTTACCAGAGCGAGACAATTCATGATTTTCATCAGGGAAGCGAACGAGCTTTGTTTCTACTCCCAGATAGCGGAGAGCGATGTACCATTGCTCAGCCTGTTCCATTGGACAACGTAAATCCTGTTCACTATGCAGGATTAGGGTCGGCGTTTTTACATTACGAGCGTAACGGATTGGTGAAACTCTTAAAAGCTTTTCTTCGTCATCCCATAGGTTTGCCTTGCCGTGCTGGGCGTAAGTGAAGAAGAAGCCGATATCACTTGTGCCGTAGAAGCTGAGCCAATTACAAATACTGCGCTGAGTAACAGCCGCTTTAAAGCGATCTGTACGAGTGACGATCACATTAGTCATGTAACCTCCATAGCTACCACCTGTAACAAATAGCTGGTTCTGATCAATAAAGCTAAACTTCTCTACCGCATAATCCACTCCAGCCATAATGTCCTCATAGTCCATACCGCTATAATCTCCTACTACGGCACGAACAAATTCATCTCCATATCCGTGACTTCCACGCGGATTTGTATATAGAACGACATAGCCTTTAGCCGCCATCAGCTGCATTTCATGGTGCAAGCCATTTCCGTATGCGGTGTGTGGTCCTCCATGAATTTGAAGAATCATTGGGTAGGTTTTATCTGCATTAAACTTATAAGGCTTAATAATCCAACCATCGATCTCCCAACCATCAGTACTTTTATAAGTGAAAGATTCTGGAGCACTAAGCTGTACCTCCTCTTCAAGAAGCTCTTTATTCCAATGAGTAAGCTGGTTAATGTTATGCACATCATTTAAATCCTGTAGCATGAGGTCTCCTGAAGAAAAAGGAGTGGCAAGAACAACAGCAGCCTTGTGATCACCTACCAAATCATAAGAGGAGACAGAAGCCACTTTTCTCGTCAGAGCTTCCGAAACATTTCCTTCAAGATCCGCCTTAAACAGCTGTACATCCCCACCGACTGTTGCAATAAAGTAGACCTCTGTTGAAAAGCTATTCCATTTTAGACTAAGGGCTGCGGTGTCATATTTCGCATCGACTCCAACTAGATTTCCAACTGTGTAATCAAACTCTGAGCTTAGGCTTTTAGCCTCTCCACCCTCGCCTGGAACCACGTAAACCTGTGTGTTTCCTGATGAGAACGCTCCCCTTTCATGCCCGGCAAAGGCAATCCACTTCCCGTCTGGAGAATAAGAAGGTGAAGCTATAGAGCCCTTCCCTTTATACAATTCTGTCTCCTGACCTGAAGCTAAATCAAATTTGTATAAGGAAGGAATATATTCCCACTCTTGCTTTTCCTCGTTCGAACCAATATAGATAACAGATTGACCATCAGGAGAAAATTGTGGTTGCCCGAAATCAAACTTCCCATTAGAAAGTCTTGTATAGTTTTTTGTCTCTAAATCAAAGAGATAAACCTGCCTACGCTTCTCATCAAAAATCCCAGCTCCATCCATTTTATAGCGCAGTCGAGTAATAACCTTCACATCGCTCCTAGCTTCCTCTTTTTTGTCTTTATGGCTACCAGCGGCATCTGTCAGAAGCTCAGGAGTTTCTTGATCCTCTTCAGCTTTTATTACTAAGGCTAAGGAATTCCCATTCGGGGACCAGCTAAAATCAAGCACTCCCTCTTTAACGTTAGTTAATCGCTTCGCCTCTCCGCCAGACATGTCTAACGCCCAAACTTGGTTTTTACCCGTTCGATTGGATAAAAAAGCAAGGCTCTTTCCGTCCGGTGACCATGCTGGTGCTGTATCTTTAACCAGTTTGCCCTCAATATAAGGTGCGGTGAACGCCCTACCTTCACCTGTTAAATCACTCACATAGATTGAAGAATAATACCCGTCCTTATCGTGATCCATTTGTGTAAATACATAGGCTACTTGGTCACCTTGAGGTGATACCTGAGGGTTTCCTACATACTTTATTCGTAAAAGATCATCTGCTGTTATTGCACGTTTCCCCATAAATATGTTCCTCCAATCTAATAATCGAAATTGCCTGACTATTCAACTTGAATCTTTCATTAATATCTTCTCTATTTAAAATCTCCAAATTCCATCATAACATATTTCGCCAGACGAAATAAATATTTAAGCTAACTTATTTTGTAGGAAATGTGTTGTCTTTTGGAACTATTTGGAACCATTTGCTGAAGACAAAACAAAAATCCTGCCCTATCCAGGCATGTATACCTGACTGGAAGTATACCTGTACTTTTTAGGACAAGATTTTCAAGCTTTACCTTTGTTCAATCTATACCCATCTTAATTAATGCTCTTCGTCTGATTGAGTATAATGATTGGCTTCATTAGCTTCTTTTTCAGTGTCTTCAGCTAGCTTTACTCTTTTACTTCGGACAGTCTCTCTGGAATAGTATCCTCGGTTTCTCCAGTTCTTTTGTATAAACACACCTATTACAACAAGCACACCTATAATGGTTAATATAACGTATGCACTATGTGTTACATACTGCCCGACGACCTGAGCAGTCATTTATAGTCATCCAAATCCTCAGACGAACCCAGTTCTAAGTCTGACATATCTAAATCAACATTAAATTGATTTCCTCTACGTGAAGAGCTTTTGAGCATTGTCTTCTTTGCCTTCTCAGTCCATTCATTGGCTTGACGCATCGATTCCTTCGCTTTATGCTTCATTGTGTCCTTTGCCTGATCCATCGCTTCCCTTGTTTGGTCCATTACTTTCTCAGAGCTTATTCCCATCATTGCCATTACAGGACAATAACGGGTGATTCCCTCCGCTACCTTCATTGCTGATGCCATTGTAACTAGTAACGGAGTCACTCCATAGGGTCTACGAATCATTTCAGCAGTCCCCCAAGCCACTCCAGTTAAGCCCATTGTAATTCTAAATAAAGCGTCTGTTGTACTGACGTTTTTTTTATTCTGCATTTACTTTTACCCTCCTGATTCATGCTAGCAAGTTATTGCTTTTCAGTTAGTATGAGCTATTACCCGAAAGAGCATGTACGAATGACAAAAATCACATTGAATTCACACTAAAACATGATATGGTAGGGTTGTAATTTTCGTTGAATCGTCAAATCCAGCAGGCTCATTTCTTGATACATTCGTGTAAAATGGTCATAATGGTACTAGTGATGATGAAAAGAGGGTCGGAAATTTGATGTTGAAAAATGATACTTTTTTACGTGCGTGTCGCAAGGAGAACGTCGAGCATGTACCCGTTTGGTATATGAGACAAGCTGGACGATATGATCCAGAGTATAGAAAAATTAAAGAGAAGTACTCTTTATTAGAAATTTGTAAGCAGCCAGAGCTTGCCGCTGAAGTTACTCTTCAGCCGGTTAAAAAGCTTGGTGTTGATGCAGCTATTCTCTATTCCGATATTATGAATCCTGTAGCGTCCATTGGCATTGATTTTGATATTGTGAAGGATATTGGTCCTGTGATTTTTAACCCTATTCGCACAAAAGCTGATGTGGAAAAGCTAAAGCCTATACAGGTAGAAGAGGATTTAGGGCATGTATTGGAAACCATCCGGATTTTGGATCGTGAACTAACGATTCCACTTATCACGTTTGCTGGGGCCCCATTTACGATTGCCAGCTATCTGATTGAAGGAAAACCATCAAAAAATTATTTGAAAACAAAACAGCTAATGTACAGTGAGCCTGATGTTTGGCATTTATTGATGCATAAGCTTGGAGATATGGTCATTGCCTATTTAAAAGCGCAGATTCAAGCTGGAGCGAAGGCTGTGCAGCTTTTCGATAGCTGGGTCGGCTCTTTAACACCACAGGATTTTAAACAATTTGTGTACCCGACAATCTCTCGTATTTTTACTGAGCTTAAGGATGTGCAAGTACAAAAAATCTATTTCCCAGGGGTCAGCTCCGGAGAATTATTGCCTGAGCTTAGAGACTTGAATGTGCAGGTTATTGGGTTAGACTGGCGAGTTTCTATTCCAGAGGCTAGAAAGCGTTTAGATCATCGTTTTGCTGTGCAAGGGAATCTAGATCCTACAGTGCTTACAGCTCCACAGCATGTCATTGAAGAGCATGCTAAAGCGATTATTGACCAAGGATTAGAAGAGCCGGGATACATTTTTAATCTAGGACATGGTTTGTTCCCTGAGGCTTCTTTAGAGAAGCTTAAGGAGCTTACAGCATTTATTCAGCAATATTCCAAAGAAAAAATTCAAAGTATGAAGGTTTAGCCGTTCCTATGGAAGGATACAAGGAAAAGAGCAGCTCATGTTCTTTTCCCACTTTTATGTCTAGACTATCTTCAAGACATATCCTTTAGCACATAAGTACTATGCCTAATTAAAATATAGATCATATCAAGAGCTATAGTAGGGGGTTACATGATGGAAAAAAAGAAGATTGGTGTACTGGTGATGTCTTACGGGACGCCTGAAAGCATTGAGCAGGTTGAGGAATATTATACCCACATTCGTAGAGGACGCCCTCCAGAGCCTGAGCAACTGCAAGAGCTACAGGAGCGTTATGAAGCGATAGGTGGACTTTTTCCTTTAAGACAAAATACGGACCGTCAAGTGAGAGCTTTACAGGATCGCTTAAATGAAGGGGATCATCCGTATGAGTTTGTCTGTTACCAAGGTCTGAAGCATGCCCGTCCATATATTGAGGATGGAGTAAAACAAATGGCTGAGGATGGGATTAAGGAGGCGGTTAGTGTTGTTTTAGCTCCACACTACTCTGTGATGAGTGTAGGTGGGTATAACAAACGAGCGAAGGAAACGGCTGAAGAGGTTGGTATTTCCTTAGATAGTGTCAAAAGCTATCACCTGCATCCGCAATTATTAAAAGCTTTGGTTGAAAGGGTAAATACTTCCCTAGCAAAGTTTTCCGTTGCAGCTGAGCAGGTTCGTATTCTTTTTACCGCTCATAGTCTTCCTGAAAAAATACTTGAAATGAGAGATCCGTATCCACAGCAGTTAAAGGAAACGTCCAAAGCAATTGCTGACCAGGTTGGAACAACGAATTGGGAGTTTGCTTGGCAAAGTGCCGGTCAGACGGCAATGCCTTGGCTTGGACCAGACATCCTTGATGTGTTAGCCCGAGTGCGTAAAGAAGAGGACGTTAGGCATGTGCTCGTTTGTCCTATTGGCTTCGTTTCCGATCATTTAGAGATCCTGTACGATATTGATATTGAATGCCAGGATGCAGCTAAAGAGCTTGGGATACATTTAGAAAGAACAGCTTCCTTAAACACGGATCCCTTGTACATTGATACGTTAGCTGATGTTGTGACACAAACACTTCAAGTAAACAAAGGGTGATGGATGATGGGGGATAGTAAAAAAATTGTTATCATTGGTGGCGGTATTACAGGCTTAAGCGCTGCCTTTTATCTAGATAAGCTTGCCGAGGTTAGCGGGACCAAGCATCAGATCACCGTACTAGAGCAAAGTGATCAATTAGGTGGCAAAATCCAAACGATCCGCAAGGATGGATTTGTGATTGAAAAGGGACCCGACTCCTTCCTCTCGCGCAAGCTACCCGCTTATGAGCTTGCTAAGGAGCTTGGAATTGAAGGGGAATTAGTGGGCACAAATCCAGCTGCAAAAAAGACATACATCCTACATAAAGGTCGCTTTCACCGTATGCCACAAGGACTTAATTTAGGGATTCCTACTGAAATTAGTCCATTCGCTACTACAGGGCTGATTAGTCCTGCTGGAAAGCTAAGGGCCTTAATGGATATCGTACTCCCTAAAAAGCAAGAAGACAAGGATGAGTCGCTTGGTCACTTCCTTCATCGTAGGCTGGGTAAAGAAGTGCTCGAACGCGTGGCTGAGCCTTTGCTGGCGGGGATTTATGCTGGTGATACGTACAAGCTTAGCCTTAAGGCTACATTCCCCCAATTTAGGCAAATGGAACAACGTCATCGTAGCTTAATCTTAGGAATGAAAGCAAGTATGGCTAAGGCTGGTCAGACGGAAAACCTTCCCGATATTGTGAAGCAAAGCCGCTTTCTTTCTTTTAGGAATGGCTTGCAGACGCTTGTGGATCACCTTGTAGCAGATTTACAAAAGAATGACATCCAGCTTTTGACTAAGACAAAAGTGCAATCTGTCACTCATGCTGGACCTTCTCCTGATGGAGTTAAAAAATCACCGTTTCAAGTTATCCTTGATGGAGGAGAATCTATACCGGCTGATTCCATTATCTTAGCTCTACCTACAAAAGCGATTTCTAACCTGCTGTCCTCCACGTTTCCAATGGCAGAGGAGCTAGAGAAGATTCAATACGTTTCGGTGGCGAATGTGATTATGACCTTTAACCGCGAGGACATTCAGCATTCCCTAGATGGATCAGGCTTTGTTGTTCCACGAAAGGAAAAGACAAGCATTACAGCATGTACATGGACCTCTAGCAAATGGGGGCATACTGCACCTGACGGTAAAGTGGTTATTCGCTGTTATGTTGGCCGATCTGGAGATGAGGAAATTGCTGCAGAAGATGATGACGTCATTATAGCTAGAGTGCAGAAGGATTTGGAAAATCTAATGGGGATTAAGGCTACTCCTCTCTTTTACGCCGTGAACCGTTGGCCAAATTCTATGCCTCAGTATCCAGTAGGTCACTTAGAGCTTGTTGAAAAAGTTAGAAAAGAATTAAGTGCTTATATGCCAGGGGTATATATGGTTGGAGCAGGCTTTGGTGGAGTAGGAGTTCCTGATTGTATTAGACAAGGAAAAGGGGCGGCTCAACAGGCTTATGCTCACCTATTAAAAGCATAAGGCAAAAAAATTAGGACAGTCTTGGGCACAGTGCTCAGGCTGTCTTTTTACATTTATTAGACTATTGGAATGGAATATTAAACAGTTCTATCATACGGCTAGTGATGTTGTAATTGTAGAAGGTATTTTAAAGCTAAAGAAACGGATGAATATGATTTTAATGGGGTCTCTATTATTAAATTTGATCGCAACATGAGAATTTATGAGGTCAAGGAATTTCAAGCTGATCCGACCGTTCACTATCCTTTCTCAAACCAAAAATGATAAAGCTTTGTTCAATATTATTTGTAATATTATTTGTTCAATCTTATCACTAAAAAGAGGCTACCTAATAGGCAGCCTCAGGATAGGAAAATCCTATCCATCTATATAAAAGGGGGGGTGAACGAAATTATTAGGGATTGTGACTAAAGCTAGAGACCCAGTCTACTTACTAAATTAGTACAGATTCAGACCTTGTACTGTTTTAGTAAATGTTACGGTAGATTTTTATGGACTTTAGCACCAGCCCATGTCGCAGCCTTCAACATATTGGTCATCCTCTACACCATCAACCTGCTTTTGGTAGATTTTATTGTCCTCAATGCCAAAGCCTTCTTCAAATTTATATTTATCCTTCTCTGCTGTAGCTGACATACTCATACTGCCAATGTATCGCTCTCCAACATAAAATACGATTTTGTCTTCTTGGATTTTACCGATGACTTTGTTGGAGATCTCGACTTTTTTAACTCTTGGCTCGTTTTGTACGCTTTGCTGTGTCATCTGTATCCCTCCTATGCTTAATCTTTTCCCCCTTCTCAGGACGCTCAAACCTATTATTTTTCTTCTATGAAACATGAGAATCTCATGAGTAATTTCTGTAAAACTAGTCGGTTCATCGAAGTGTCAAAAGATGTTCATTTGGCATTTATAGAGGGGAATGTTATACTTTTTCATGAGTTCATGAAATAAGGCGAGGACATATATATCATTTTATAAGTTAGGAGAGATGAACAATGAGTGAAGCAGTAAATACATTAGAGGGATGGTTTGTCCTGCATGATGTAAGAACGATTGATTGGGCAGCATGGAAATCCATTTCCGAGGATCTAAGGCAAGCCGCTTTAGATGAACTGCTTACGTTACAGCAGGAATGGTCACAAACAGAGGAAAACAAGCTTGGAAGCTATGCTTTATATTCTGTACTTGGTCATAAGGGTGATCTTGTTTTTATGCACCTACGTCCTACCATGCAGGAGCTGAATGCGGTTGAAACAGCGTTTAATAAATCATTGTTTGCCGAATTTACGATTCCTTCGTATTCCTACGTATCAGTCGTAGAGCTAAGCACCTACGTATCTTCTCCAGATGTAGATCCAGAAACGGATCCATACATTCAAGGGCGCCTAAAGCCGATTCTACCAAAAACAGAGCATATTTGCTTCTATCCTATGAATAAGCGTCGCCAAGGCAATGATAACTGGTACATGCTTAGCATGGAAGAACGTAAAAGCATGATGAGAAGCCATGGTATGATTGGCCGAAGCTATGCGGGAAGAGTAACACAGGTGATTTCAGGTTCGGTCGGATTTGATGATTGGGAGTGGGGCGTTACGTTATTCGCTGACGATCCAATTACGTTTAAGAAGCTTGTGTACGAAATGCGTTTTGATGAAGTGAGTGCTAGATATGGAGATTTTGGTTCATTTTTCGTGGGCAACAAGGTGGACAACACCTCTCTTGCTGAACTTTTAAGCATGTAAAGGGGTTCGTGCTTCTATTAACATATAAATTTATGCTTCTATTAACATATAAAATGGCATAAAAATTTCTGAGGCTCTTCGATACTTTTGAGGGTCCTTAACCATTTGAGCCTCTTAAAACATTCGAAGCTCTGTAATAATCACAAAGAATAAAAAAAGCAATCTTGGCCTTGTGCCTTGACTGCTTTTTTCTATACTCCTAAAGATTTGACCACAACTATTCATCTAAGAATAATAATCTGATGGGAAAAATCAGTATTGAGAGTGATTGAGAGTGTATGAACATTCTTAATGTCCAATTTAAGGGGTTATCCCGAGTTAGACATTCACAAAGATGAAGTGCAAATATACACTTAATAAATGGAGAATTTCATGTAAAATGATATATAACTGCAAAAATACACTTAATAAGCTCAGATTAATAAGATGTTATCTAAAAATCATTAAATAATTGCATTTTTGCAGGTAAATGATTAATTTATCTTTGATATTGATCTATTAATTGCATATTTGCAATTAAATCTTCAAAACCCAGAGCATCCATCGGATCGACCTTTATTTTCTTCTTCTATACAAGTCCATGGACTTGTACCCTTCTCCTAGAATCTTTTCCATTTCTATCAGGCGCTTCTCTTGAGTTTCTTTTCTTTTAGCACTATAGACGTAACGTGCCCAATCCTTTTGATAGCCAGGGGTTAAAGCGTTATATATTTCAAGTAGCTCTTTCTTATGATCCAGGTATAGCTTAATATCCTCGATATGATGAATATAATCATCTACACGTTGACTTTTTTCAGAGCTCGACTTCTTTTTCGTTTTCTTACGCTCAGATTTTAAGCCGATCACTGTAAAAACATCATTTAAGCTAACCATCCGGGCAAATTTTATATGACTGTCTAAAACAAAGCCTTCCTCATCTATAGGAAGCCTCTCAAAAAAGCTGTCTCTGTCAATATACTCGGAGTATTTCTTGTTATTCTTTTTAGGATAGGCCATAAATAGATATCCTTTATCAGTCAATAAATCCTGATTAATCACTGACTGCACACAGTCTGCATATTCATCTAAGCTAAAAATAAAGGTGAAAACCATATCATACTTTTCTTTGCTAATCGTTGTATCATAGCTTAGCTGATCCAAGTCGTGTACGTCATCAGGCTTTTTAAGCACTAATTTGGTAGGAAATTTTGTTAGATTAAGTTTGTCGACAATGCTTTTTTCTGAATTCAAGCTTGCTTCAATCTCCTTCCTCTATCAAGAAACTCATTGTTTTTTTATCAAGAGACTCATTGTTTTTTTTATCAATATTTATTTTTATAAGATTTTTTTCTTTTAGTCAAGAGATATTCTTTCCTCTTCTTTACGTAGACCATTTACTTAGAAGCTTAGGAGCAAACTTCTCTAATCGCTCGAGTAGTTGTTCTGGTGTATCCTCTACAATAAGATTTTTAGCAAATTCAGGCTTAAGAAAGCCTTCCTGTACCATATGCTCAAGGAGCTTCTCGAACGGCTGGTAAAAGCCATTAATATTAAATACCCCGATCGGTTTAGCGTGATACCCTATTTGCTGCCAGGTCATTACCTCAGCTAACTCCTCTAGTGTACCTATTCCACCTGGGAGGGCAATAAACGCATCTGCAAGGCTGTACATACTCGCTTTTCTCTCATGCATGGTATCCACAATGACCGTTTCCGTTAGTTCAATATGATCCACACTTTCATGGATTTTTTTAGGAATAATTCCTGTTACCTCTCCTCCATTTTCTAGTACAGTACGGGAAAGAACACCCATTAAACCAACGTTTCCACCACCGTAAATGAGGTTTATTTTTTTAGTCGCTAAGGTCTTCCCTAGTTGCAATACCTCTTGTTGGTACACATCGTGCTTACCAAAGCTGGAACCACAAAACACACAAATATTATTAATCATTTAACGTTACTCCATTTCTATATGTTTTCTTTCATTTATTTTCTTTCATTTGTTTTCTTTCATTTGTTTTCTTTCATTTGTTTTCTTTCATTTGTTCTCTTCCATTTGTTCTTGCTCAATTGCTAATATACTTCTTTCATCATTCTACTTCTTTTTCTTATCCTTATTCAATTGCTTTATGAATCCTTTTTCAATCAAGCTCCACGGAACAAGCTTTTTCAGCCATATGGTAGAACGAACTCCTCGACCGATTGGATATCTCAGCTTTGGCCTCTTTGAACGGATCACCTGTAGAATCGTTCGAATAACTGGCTCGGGGTGTGGAGCACTTTGCCCTTTTTGCTGAATCATCTTGGTTAGGATGTTCATTTCCTGCTGATACATTGAAGGTCCTAATGTTGTGGCGCTGCTTAACCCTTTGTCCCAAATTTTTGTACGATACGATCCTGGCTCAATAAGAGAAACATAAATCCCGTAAGGCAGCATTTCAAGGCGCAAAGCCTCGCTGAAAGCCTCTACTGCAAATTTAGAAGCTGCATAGGGAGCCAATGAAGGAAAAGCTATAAGTCCACTGATACTACTCATATTTATGATTCTTCCAGATCCTCTTTCTCTCATTGATGGGAGTACCGCTTGAGTGACTTGGATTAGTCCAAAAAAGTTTGTATCAAATTGCTTCTGCCAACGATCCAACGGAATCTCTTCTACATAGCCACCCTGAGCAAAGCCAGCATTATTAATCAGAATATCTATAGATCCGTATCGCTTTAGAATTGTTTCCACCACTTGATTCACTTGCATGCTATCTGTCACATCTAGCTCCAAAAGCTCAATTTGCTGAAGAGCTCCCTCCTGTTCAGCCAAGGACAAAAGCTCCTGCTTTCTTTCCAAGTCCCGCATCGTTGCGACCACCTGGAAGCCTTGTTTAGCTAAAGCGATCGTTGTGTGAAGACCAAACCCACTTGACGTGCCAGTTATTAACACAGTGGCTTGTTGCTTTTGTTCCATATGGATAGCCATCCTTTATTTTAGTAAAAACTCATTCTTTCTCAATTATAGACGATTATCTATACCAGAGTAAGCGTAAGAATAGGTCTTGACAGAGGCAGCCACCTATTTTAACATGGAATAGTAAGTTCATATTAGGAACATTTTAGAAAATGTTACGATAAAAAGGAGGTTATCCTATGCTCCAACATCACATCCTCCAAGCCCTTAATAAGAAAAAGGGAATTAATCAAAAAAGGCTAGCACAGGTAGCTCGGACAAATGAATCGTCTATTTCTAGGTTCTTGCACGATTTTGAGGAGTTAAACTTTGAAGGTATTCTAAGAATTGTCCAATTTCTATTTCCCTCTCAGGAGCATGACATGCTTCGTCTCATTATCCCTAAATTTAGAAGCAGAAATGCACGGCACGCTTTAGATTACAGTATAATGCATCGACTCGATCAAGAAGCCGAGCATTTAATCACTGTACTTAAGAGCTCGACCAATCCCGTTGATAAAGAATGGGCTACTATTTATACACTCATTCATAAACGTAACTTGAACAGCCTCCCCCTTCTAGAACAGCTAAAACAAATTGAAATTTTTCACCCGAGGGAGCCCGACATGAAGGTGTTGAAAATGGTGCTTCACGCTTACATTTGTTTTGACTTACACCTCTATCCGTTCCTCTCTCTACACAGTTTTGAGGTTGATGAAAAGTTAAAGCAACTCAAAAGCACATTCATGCGACAATCACTTAATGTTAGGTATTCTCTACTTATGGGCTATTATTCCTTAAATATGAATGACATCACTAAAGCACGTTGGTACTATTCTTCTATTCTTGATCAAGCTTTTTTTAAGCATATGCTTCCTACTGTTTACTTTTATTTAGGACAATCTTATCTATATGAAGATTATGAGCAAGCTTATTATTTAATGAGCTATGCTGCCCATGCTTTTGCTGAAGCAGGGAGGGAAGATCTGTATCACACTAGTCAGCTTATGCTCTCCTTTTTGCAATCATATTGGAGGGTTGATAGGGACTTTCCTTTTGAGCTGGTGAGCTATGCTGAGGAGCTTGAATATATCTACTACTTAATTCAGTTAGACCAGAAGGAGCAAGCTAAATCCTTTCTAACAAAGCTGGATATCCATCATGTCCCTTCTCATTCCAAGGGGTTTGTGTACTTTTATCTAGGCTTACTCTATGGGGATAAGGAATTTTTCTATCATTCAGTGGAGTGGTTTAGATTAACAGGCAATTATTTTTATTGTCAGTTGCCTTTAAGAGAATTGAGAAAAATGCAAGAAAATAGGGTCATCTTGAGAGTGTTATCTACAGTAAGGAGAGAACGGCTATGTGAACGAAACGGATTTGGTCTTGTAACTCTATCATCTAAAAACCCCCTTGGGGTGAGCAAAGGTTAGTACCGCTGTGCTAAAAGTCTAAGCTTTTATCCAAGGGGGATCAATCTCATTGTATATTATTAATTAAAACTATCTTAGCAAAACTCTTCAACTAGCTCTGTTAACGCTGCTGAGGTTAAATGTAAGTCCTGATGGACAATAGGATTTTGATCAAAATTAGGAATTTGATCTGTAAAGGATGGTTCCTGATCCTGATAAATAACACCCGTTAGCATACCATTTGTTTCAATAACCTTTTGCATGGCCATGCCTAGGTTACTGCTATCATAGCCTTCCTCATCCTCAAGCTTCACAATGTTCTCCTTAAAGAAATCGTAGGAGTTGATCTTGTTATATGTGACACACGGGCTGAAAATATTGATTAAGGAAAAGCCATTATGCTGCATACCTTGCTCAATCATAGAGACAATTCCTTTTAGGTCTCCAGAGAAGCCTTGAGCTAAAAATCCTACGCCTGAGGATAAAGCAAGCTGCATCGGGTGGACTTGCTTTTCCATAGCACCTGATGGGGTACTTTTTGTGGTAAAGCCCTTCTTACTACGAGGGGACGTTTGACCTTTTGTTAAGCCATAAATTTGATTATCCATGACAATGTACGTCATGTTAATGTTTCTGCGCATAGCGTGAATCGTATGCCCCATTCCAATCGCATAGCCATCTCCGTCACCACCAGAGGCAATAACTGTTAGCTCAGGGTTGGCTAGCTTAACACCTTGAGCGATAGGCAACGCTCTTCCGTGTACGCCATGGAATCCGTAGGAATTAATATAGCCTGAGATTCTTCCTGAACAACCAATCCCGGACACAACAGCAAGATGCTCTGGAGTAATATCTAGATTAGCTGCCGCACGCTGGATTGCTGCTTGAATGGAGAAGTGCCCACAGCCTGGACACCAATTCGGTTTTACATCGTTACGAAAGTCTTTAAGTGTTGACATTCCTTCATCTCCCTTAGCTTTTTCTCAATTTCATGCGGATAAAAAGGGTCACCGTTGTATTTCAGCAGCTCTCCAGCGTGAGTAATCTGGCTGATATGCTGACGAGTTAAAGCTGCTAATTGCGCAGTCGCGTTATTTTCTACAAATAGAACCTGTTTAGCTCCTTGGATATACGCCTGTAGCTCTTCAGTTGGGAATGGTAGAAGCACTTTAACGTGCGCGTGAGAAATAGAAAGACCTTCTCCTTCCAAACGTTCCATTGCTTCCTCGATCACTCCTTTTGAGGAGCCCCAGCCAATAACCAATAAGTCGCTTTCTTGTTCACCGTTCAGTTCAACGCCATCCTTGATGCTCATATTCTGAATTTTACGTAGGCGTTTATCCATCATCATTTGACGATTATCCTTCCCTTCGGAAGGTCTACCTACTTCACTATGCTCTACTCCTGTTACGTGGTGTAGACCTAACGGAGTACCTGGTAATACACGAGGAGACACTCCGTCCTCTGTGCTTTCATAACGCTTAAACAGCTTATAGCGCTCTTCCGCGTCATACTTCTCTCCAAGAACCTCAGCCTTCTTAGGTAAAGGAATCAGCTTTCCTCTATCCAGCTCAGGAGGTGTTGGGTCGATATAAGAAACAGATTGAGTCGCCTGTGAAAGGGCTAGGTCTGTTAATAAAATAACTGGACATTGATACATTTCAGCTAGATTAAACGCCCTAATCGCATCATAGTAGCACTCTTCTGCTGTGCTCGGGGCGAGTACGATTTTAGGTATTTCTCCATGTGTTCCATATAAGGAAGCAAATAAATCACTTTGCTCATGCTTCGTAGGAAGACCCGTACTTGGACCCCCACGCTGTGTATTAATAATCACCACAGGGGTTTCCGTCATACCAGAAAGTCCAATCGCTTCCATCATTAATGCTAGCCCTGGTCCGGAGGTAGCTGTCATTGCTCTAGAACCGGCGAATCCAGAACCGATTGTCATCGTAATGGCTGCAATTTCGTCCTCCGTTTGTAGCACAATTCCACCTAATTTAGGTAGCTTTTTGGCCATATATTCCATAATGTCCGTAGCTGGTGTGATCGGATAGGCGTACATGGAACGGCAGCCTGCTGCTACTGAGCCTAAGCCAAGTGCTGAGTTTCCTGTCATAAGCATTTTCTTTACAGGCTCTATCTCTGGTAGCTCAAACTGACCGTTTAATGAATATGTGTTCTTCACATACTCATAGCCTTCCAAAATAGCCTGCACGTTCATGCTGACAATCTTTTCTCCTTTACGCGAGAAGCGTTGCTCCATAAGCTGTGTGAAGATTTCTGGACGCACTCCTACCATAGCCGCAGAGGCTCCAACTGCCACCATGTTTTTCACTAGCTTGGTGCCTAGCTTTTCCGCAATTTCAATCATTGGAACCTGAATCAGTTGAATGTTTTTACCCTCTGGCAAAACTGGATCTAGTGTAGAATCACACAGAACAAGTCCTCCGTCACATAATTTGCTGGCATTAATGTCAACGGTTTCAAGATCGAAGGCCACGAGTAAATCAAGGTTATCTGCGTTAGATAAACGCGAATCCGTACTGATACGCACACGATAGTTCGCATGTCCTCCAAGAATACGGGATGAGTTCGTAAAATATCCGTATATATAGTAGCCCAAACGGCTAAGTCCTAAAGCAAACGTTTCCCCACTAGAACTGAAGCCGTCGCCTTGTTGTCCGCCGACCATCCAAGTAATACTTTTCATTAGATGCTCCCCTTTCGTCTCTATACTGTTATTTTATGTGACAAATTTAATCTTTCCAATATATTATTAAGATAGAAACAATCTCTATTAGATATGATTTGGAAAAGACTATGCCCTGTTTGTGATACAATTAGGAGATGATAGCGAGGATAGCAGCAATAAGAAAAGCTTCTATTGAAGCCTTCTCGAAGAGGTTGTCTAGTCCATCATTAAAGGAAGCTTTTATACCAACGATTGCGAGGTGAAGATACAAATATGGAGCTAAGACAATTAAAATACTTTATTGAGGTGGCAAGACTAGAGCATGTGACTAGGGCTGCAGAGGAGCTACTTGTGGCCCAATCGGCTGTAAGTAAACAAATCTCTAATTTAGAGACAGAGCTTGGCGTACAGTTATTCGTTCGCGAGGGGAGAAATGTGAGGCTTACCCCCATAGGGAAAGCTTTTCTAGAGCGTATAAAAAAGGTCATGGCTGAGCTCGATCAAGCCATCCAAGAGGTCAATGAATTTATGGACCCCGAGTTAGGAGAAATTCGCTTAGGTTTTCCACACAGCTTAGCGGCCTATACTCTACCGATCGTTGTATCAGCATTTCGCGAAAAACACCCTAATGTTTCCTTTGAGCTTCGTCAGGGAATGTATACACAGCTATTACGAGATATTATTCAAGGGGAAATTGATTTGGCTCTTGTCTCCCCTGTACCAGAAAAGCATCCTGAGGTAGAAGGACATGTACTATTTACAGAGGATATTTATGCGCTTTTACCGCCTCAGCATGTGTTAGCGAAAGAAGGCTCTATCCGTTTGGAACAGCTCAAGCAGGAACCCTTTGTTGTATTCCGCTCTGGATTTACGATGCGAACAATCGTGATGGAGGCGTGTGAAAAGGCAGGCTTTACTCCGAAAATTGCGTTTGAGGGTGAGGAGACAGATACGATTCGGGGATTAGTTGCTGCTGGACTAGGCGTGGGGCTACTACCTGCCGTTGCTATTAATGAATCAGGGCCAATTAACCCTGCTTATGTGAAAATCAGTGAGCCAGAGGTAACCCGAACAGTAGGTTATATTACGTCCCGGTCTCGTAAGCTTCTTCCTGCGGAAAGGCTGTTTCGGATTTTTCTAGCCGAGTATTATCATCGAAAATAAGATCTAATAAAGATCATAGATGATTCAAATAAGTAGCTGGTCATGGACTGGATTTCACTAAAATTAATATTACATCATGCATCTCTTAAAAGAGATGCTTTTTATTTTTTCTAAAGGATATTGACAAATTGAACATAATATTATTATAATACGTTCAGGAATATTTGAACGTTGTGTTTTTATATAAAACCATGATTAGGAAGTAACACAATAAAGAAATAAGAGGTGAGGTACATGAAAGAGGTTTACGAAATTAAAAACATTGAACAATTAAAGGCAATTGGTGATCCACTTAGGATAAAAATTCTATGGAAAATTATTGAGCAATCTATGACTGGCAAAATGATTGGTGATTCGCTAGGTCTTCCAGCTTCGAAAATTCACTACCATTTAAAGGAGCTTGAAAAAGCTGAAATTGTCACCGTAGAAAGAACAGAAGAAAAGAATGGGATTATGCAGAAATTTTATCGGTCAGTCGCCTATCAGTTAAAAATTGATCATGGTTTACTTCCTCATTCCGATCTAATTACGGACAGTATGAGATCTAACATTCTTAGTTCACTAGACTTAAGTAGAGAATTAGTAAGCAAGGCAGAGGATAAATTATTTAGTGAAAGTATAAACAGCGAGGATTCTCTGCTCACGGGAAGAGCCATTAATACGAACCTGACAAAAGATCAAATTCAATGGCTGCAGGAGAAAATGGATGAACTGGTTCATATGCTGCTAGCTGATTCAGATCAACAGAAGGACAGCAAAGGAAAAAAGCATCATATCAACTGGATAGTTGTTCCAATTGAAGAGGATGAAGAAGAAGCATGATATACACAACAGTACCTAGTAACTGGGTCAGATTAGGGTGCTATGAAAATTGAATTACAATTCTAATCCTGAAGGGTAGATGGTTAACAATGAACGATATTTCTATTCAAGAAAGTTCAAAGCTTGAAGAACAAGGGCAGTCAACTCCATCCCTTTTTAAACAGCACAATTTTATTTTTTTGTGGATTGCCTCAGCTTTTTCCAGTATAAGCATCTCTATGTTTTTATTCAGTCAATCATGGTATGTTGTGGATCGATTAGGATTAGAAGCTTCCATCGGTCTAATATTTATCGCCTCATCTGTCCCAAGATTGTTATTTATGGCTGTTGGAGGAGTGCTGGCCGATCGGATGAGTCGATCATTAATTATGTTTATTTCCGACATCACAAGAGCTATTTTGCTTGTTGGTGTTGTACTGCTTGTTCTCCTTGACGCTGTTACTTTATGGTCTTTTGTGGGTTTAGCCCTTATCTTCGGTATACTCGATGCGTTTTTCTGGCCAGCAAGCAGCTCGTTAATCCCAACCATTGTGAAAAAAGATACGATTACTAGAGCGAACTCTGTTATTCAGATGACCAATCAGTTTTGTACCATATTTGGCCCCATGGTTGCCGGCTTTCTTATTGTCTGGGGAGGTTATGCTTTTAGCTTTGGTGTAGTGGCAGCTCTTCTTTTTATGGCCAGTATTTGTGTCTATATGATCAAGCTGAAGAAAAAGGATTCTGTAGAGGAAGGAACGGCTTCTACAGGTATGCTTCAATCCATTAAAGAAGGTCTCAGCTACGTTAAGAAATCCTCGTTTCTTAGCACATTACTGATGCTAACGTTATTTCTAAACCTGTTTATAGCCGGTCCTTTGGTGATGGGGCTACCGTTATTCGTCAAAAATGTTTTAGGAGGGGAAACCCTAGAATATAGTTATTTAGAAGGGGCTATCGCTGGTGGAATGCTTATAGGTTCGATCATAATAGGGATCTTAAACGTACGTAAGAAAAGAGGTAAAATAGCGATAATTGGAATAGGTTTTACGGCGTTATTCTACTTAGCTCTTAGCTTATCTCCGTTTTTCTGGCTCAGTTTCATTTTCGTCCTATTCATCGGTTTAACGATGTCTATTGTCAACCTACCACTTATTTCTGTGGTGCAAAGCTTGATATCTCAAGAGATGCTCGGTAGGGTCATGAGTCTATTATCTATGAGCAGTATGGGGTTAATTCCGATATCCTATGCTATAACATCTATCCTTTTAGCAGCTGGAGTAAGCATAAATACAATTATGACCTTCGGAGCTTTACCCTTACTCATTGCCATTCCTATCGTATACTGGAAGGTTCCTGATATTCGGACGGTAGATTAGCTGTACATGTAGGATTAAGTCAGAGAATTAATGATGTAAATAAAGAAATAGTCGAGTGTCTAAGCACTCGACTATTGTTTGTCAGCCTGTATGTGTCGCGTTGTTACTTTTTGAGATGAAGAGCTTTCTTCAGCCTTGGACATCCTGGAAGTCTCTGACGCCTCCATCTTCATCATGATCTGCTGTTCTAATTCCTTTGCCTTGCGCTCCTGTTTTCTATTTATCTTTAGAATGAACATCATCATATACATCGCCAGAGCAAGCGTAATAATCAAAAAAGCAACAGATGGAAGATATTCTAGCTTGTTTTCTGGGAAATAAAGAAATTCCATCATTATGCATCACAGCCCTTCTATTTGGAAATTCAGCTTATCCATCCAAAAAAATCTCGATTACTGCTACACTTAGTGTATCAATAATCGAGAAAAAAATCATGTCTATTGTTTGACTCTTTTACGAAGCCCTTCTGCAATATCTGCCAATAGACTTGCTGAAGCAGAAACCTCCTGCATAGAAGCATGAAGTTGCTCGGCAATGGCCACAACATTTTGCATATGACCCGTGGACTGGCTTGTGTTTTCTGACACATTGTTTAGCGAAGTAGAAACGTTGTTCATATTTTTCGTAACGTCCGTAATCGCTGAAGATAGATCCTGAATGAATTCATCAACTTCGTCAACGTTCGAATAAATGTCTTTAAATACTTTACCTACTTCTTTGTTTAGGGTAATTCCTTCTTGAACTGAATCTCCACCTAATTGGATAACCTCTACGACCTGAGTGGTACCCCTTTGGATTTCCTGCATAAGATTTTGAATCGTTCCAGTCGCTTGGTTTGTTTGTTCGGCTAGCTTTCTAACCTCATCAGCTACAACAGAGAAGCCTTTACCATGCTCTCCAGCCCTAGCCGCTTCAATAGCCGCATTTAACGCTAGAAGGTTCGTTTGGTTAGAAATGTCATTAATCAGAGAAATGATGTCTCCTACCTGATTAGATTTCTCTTGCATCTCTCCAACAACATCGATGGAATGATTCACATGGTCACGAATAGAGCCCATTTGCAACGTGATTTTTTCAACCACATCATTCCCTTTATTAGAATGCTCGATAGCCAGTTTCGAGGAATCTGTAACAAACTTGATACTCTCCGCAATCTCAGTCAAGCTAAAGAAAATCTCAGAGGCCGTGGTATTGATAGCTTGAACTGAATTTAATGTTTCTTCTGCACCACTCGCCATTTCTTGGAACGTTGTGGAAATATCTCCGGTAGCCTGAGTGGCCTCACCCGTTGTAGCCATAAGCTGTGCAGCTACAACAGCTGTCTGATCTGCGATTTGGGCTGTCTCATTATCCTGCTTGTCCTTTCCATTTAGTGAAGCAGTACCCTTTTTCCCTGCATGTAGGGAAAGGATGAACGCACCAAATGCGCTGTTCGCTTCTTTAGGATCAAGGGGGAAAGCCGCACCTTTTTCAGATCCATCCATCCAGTTTTGAACCTTGCGAATGGGAGCAAGCCAAATTCTTGCAAAGAAATGAGCAACAACAAGAGCAAGAACAACACTACCAAGCATAATGAACCAGAAGGTTGGTGTTGATATAGTAAGATCACCGATCACCAGTGTTGCTACCCATGCTCCAGCAACAGGTAACAGTACGATAACAAGAACAAAGAAAAATAGTGTTAGGGATAAAAGGTTATGGGGTTGACGTTTATTTTTCATTTTGTTGACCCTGTTTATCCTATAAAGTCATCTCTGGAATACCCATAAATTCCAGAGCTTCTTCCAGGTTAGTAAAGGCTCTGATGCTCTCATACGTACCTGATTCTTTAGATAACCTGTTTAATTGCATTTTCAGCGTCACATTAGAAGCGATCGTTGCATTCTTCTCTACGTTCTCTGATACCCATTTCATTAATTCTCCCCACACCTCGTTTACTTCTGGCTTTGCTACTGTTTTAATGTTACTGTTATCGTTTAAAAACTTTGTAATATTTGGCTGAGATAGAGCCTTTTTAACTTCTGCAGCTTGCTGACTAGCTTCAGCCACAGTTTCTGCCATTTCATTGTACTTAAAGTAAAACACGTCCTTGTAAACTTTTGTTTCATATTTTGCCATGTTTGTTGCCTCCTAATATTTTTAGTTTTTTGATAGGTTCATATAGTAATTAGCTATAAGACATGTTAATAAAACTTCTTTTATCCTTTGTTTTCTTCGTCGTAAACTTCCTTAAAGATAAACAAAGCATGGATCGCTTTTGGAAAGCCTGCATATGCACTACAATGATGAATTACTTCTAAAATTTCATCCTTAATCAGTCCTACGTTCAAAGCGGCTCTAAAGTGGTACGCTAATCCTCGTCCCACATCTCCCTGCGTGATAAGAGAAGAGAGGGTAATCAATGCCCGCTGCTTCAAATCTAAGCTAGGATGATCGTATACGTCTCCGTAACCAAATTCCAAAGCTAATTTAGCTAAACGTGGTGAAAATTTTTCAATCTCCTCCATAGAGCGTTTTCCTCTCTCACCTGCTAGCTTTTCAATATTAGACCAGCCAATTTCTCTTTTTGTAGTCATTGTCTTCCTCCTCTAGTGTAGTTAGGTAGCACGTACTTTGCTAGAAAGGTTAGTATTTCTTTTTCATAGATTGCCTTCATAATAAACAGCTCTTACCCTCTTTGTAGAGTAGGAGGAATTTCGTCCTTCTTCACAAGAATTTCAATCACGACTGGACCAGAGGCTTGTAACGCTTCCTTTGTCGCTGCCTCAATATCTTCTACTGTGGAACAACGATAGCCTTTAGCTCCCAGAGATTCAGCAAATTGAGCCACATGAATCTCCGTTTCATATCTCGTTCCCTCTGATCTCCCAAGGTTATGTAGCATGCCTTTGTCTACCATGTCTAGCATTCCGTTATTTAGGACGTAGAAAATAATATTCGCCTTTTGGCTAACTGCCGTTGATATCTCTGTACCATGCATGAACAAACAGCCATCTCCAGTAAAACACGCTATAGTCTGCTCTGGCTTAGCAAGCTTTGCTCCAATAGCAAAGCCAATGGCATGACCCATCGCTCCAAAAACATCATCAAAGAAAAATGTTCCTGCTTGACGAATATCAAAATGCTTAATGGCATAGAACGTGTGACTTCCATCGTCGCCATAAACAATCGTTTCATCCGGCAAATGCTCTCGCAGTACTTCCATTACAAAAGCTGCAGAAAGTCTTTCTCCTTCACTTTGTTGCTGTTTAACGGCATGACGTACATCGGCTTCCTTCTGAAGATAATCCATTAAATCAATCGTTATAGAAGGATTTGATGGATAAAGAGAAAGGAATTGCTGCAAATTGCGCTTTGCATCTCCCTGAACAAATACCGTTTCTACTGGCAAGGATTTACCTACAAAATCAGGATTGTAGTCAAACTGGATGACTCTCTTTGGATACATCGCTTCATTTAATCCGGCTAGTGACATGTCACTTAGCTTTGAGCCAATGACGATCATTACATCAGCTCCGTCTTTTAAGTACGCTGTGGCTGCTTCTGTTCCACCCAGTCCAAAGCTTCCTAAAGATAAGGGATGTGTACTTGGAAAAGTCCCTTTTCCTCCTGGCGTAGTCATGACCGGGACATTCCATTGCTCAGCTAAGGAACGAACTTCATCATAGGCTCCAGAAATGTGAACTCCCTTGCCCAATAACATGACGGGACGTTCTGCACGCCTTAGAGTGGCTTCTACCTGGTCAAAGCTTGTGGAAATGGTCTTGTCTTGCAGGTCTTGTAAAGGTAACTCAAAAGGTTCAATATCCTCTAGCAATACATCTAGTGGGATGGACAGATGTACAGGTCCCTTCTGTCCAGTTAACGCTTTTTGGAAGGCATGCTCTAAATAATACTTAAGGGCCTTCCCGCTTTCTACCTTTGCACTGAAATTTGTAACAGGCTTAAATAACTCAACTAAATCAGTGCCAAACATACTTGAATCCTGCCCTAATGCTTTCCCTGTTTGGGTTAAAGGAGGATGCCCAGTGATAAAAAGTACTGGCGCATGAAACGCTTTTGCTTGACCCGCAGCTGTTATCAGGTTTGTGCCTCCTGGTCCTGAGGTTCCCATCGCAACAGCTAGGGTTTGATTTTGTAAGGCATATCCCGTTGCTATATAGCCAGCTCCACATTCATGACGAGCTAGCACAAATTCAATTCCTTGATCTTTCATTTCTAAGATGAGGGGGACGATCGGCTTTCCGGGTACACCAAAAACATACTGACAGCCTTTGCGCTTTAATTGCTGAACGAATGTAGCTGCTACCTTTGACATGAAAACTCTCCACACCCTTTTTTTCTTTCGTATTTTTCTATATTGCAGAATTAAGGACTTAACACTACTTTATATCGGACATATGAAGTAGAACTTTTATACTATTTTTGATAAAATTATGTAAAATTATCTAACAGAATTCCAAGTAGTTCCTCAGAATGCTTCTATTTGAAGGGAAATTGGACATGTGTCCGTAAATAAAAATTAAAAATAAAAAAACCCCTAATTTTCTGTCTATTAACAGATCGGAGTTTTTTTGTTATTTTTTGGTTAATTTATAGGTCTTTTTGTGAATTCTCCCCATTCATTGCTTGTTCTTGATTATTTAAATGGTTTTAAATGCCATGGTTCAAGCTGACCAATTAAAGTGATATGCTTTTCCTCTTTTATGGCGTCTATTGTTCCGGTTGATATTTCTTCATGTGTGAGCCAGCGAGACTTTTCTTCCTCTTCAATGTAGCCTAACCAAACCTGTCTATATAGGCAATTTTCTAAATAAGGAACTGTCTTTTTAATTTCCTCAAGACTGTCTTTCTTAACTTCTTCTATATAGGAGTTACTTCCTTTCAAGTGAAAGCATTTCCATTGATTTGAAGAGTGTTGTTCAATCTCTCCTAAAATGATTGCCGGAGCATTTTTCGCTTTGGAGTGAACCCACATAATAAGTAGCTCTATAGGCCCATTTCTTTGTATGGACTCCTTTACTTGTGCTCGCAGTTTCTTATCATCTAAGTAATCTACCTTTAGTCCCGAAACCCTTTCTGGTTGCTTGCTCTCAGCTTTCAGCCTTTCATGCTTACTAGAGTCTCTGCCTATAACGGATAAATGATAGCCTTCATCCACTAGCCATAAGCAGACGTCTGTTAGCATTCCTGTTCCTCCGACAACGAGCGCGTGCTTCATGCTTTAGCTCTCCTTTCTATTCTATCTCTCTACTTATTGGGTACACACCTTATTTTACACATACCCTTATTTGCTAAAATTACACAGCAAATCTATTCATACATTGAGGGATTGAAGAAGTTTTAGTAATCCATATCTCCCATAAAAAAGCTAGTACATCTCTTACCACTTAGATGATGTACTAGCTTGTGTTACCAATATTGTCATTAGTTACATTAAATCAGGATAGAGTTCCTTGTACAGCCCTACTAAAGATCAGTACCGATCAATTGAAATAGTATTTGGGCCACCTCTGCACGAGTGATTTCCCTCTTAGAATCTTTCTGATCGAGAGGAAGCTTTAGCTGGTCAGCACCACTGCTTCCTATGCTTAAATAGACTCTTTCTAGAATGGCATTTATTTCTTCATAGGACAGTGCTGAGTTAGGGTCAAACCGTTCATTTGTTCTTCCTTGTATCAAACCTGCCTCATAAGCGGCTGCAACAGATTCGGTATACCAGCTATGCTCTGAAACATCCGTAAAATTTAGAGCAGATGGGTTAGAAGAAGAAAGACCTAATACTCTTACTATAAGTGTAGTAAACTCTGCTCTTGTAAGTTTATGTTCAGGAGCAAAGGTATCCAGTGTAACTCCTTTAATGATCTGTCTAGCGGCAAGCTCTTGAATGGCAGCCGCGGCTTGATGCTCCACAGGTATATCAGCAAAATCCTTAGTGTATGACGCGACTATATACATGCTAAGATGCTTCACATCTCCCATTAAGACTTTATCCGAAGGTGAGTCGACATCTATCCCTTGCCCGAATACATACTTGAGCTCCCCACTGTCATTTAGCTGATAGATTCCAGTAATATTTCTAGTCTCCTGTTGATCTTTATCAGCCTGTAGCTTAAGCACGATAGCTTCCCCTAACTCCTGAGCGGCATGTATGCTCCCATCCTTTGTAAAAATAGCTAAATGGATATCAAACGCTGCCCCTGCTTTTTGAAGCTGTGCTCCTTCAAGCCCACTAGCGCTTTGTAAAAGTGAATGCAGAGTAGTAGATTCCACCTCACTGATTTCTAGCACAATCTCCGCTTCATTTAACTCATCCTCTGTCACTAGCTGCTGTAATTGTAGAAGCACTCCACTCGGAATTTCTAAGGTTATCCCTGCTCCCTCAACGATTAGAGTGTGATTATTGTCAAAAGCTTCTGCTTTAGCTGGTAGGATTACCTTGTCTACTCCATCGTTAACCTTTACTCTAATGTTCCCTTCCTGATCAACCTTAGGATTAGCTATATATTGCTCATTAGGCTGACGAGAGTCAGTAGGGTTCTGGCCTCCAGTTTCTTGCTCTAAATTTTCATCTACTGGATCTGGATTTGGTTCAGGATTTGGTTTTGGACCAGGCTCTGATTCAGCATTGGGCACTAAAATAACTGTGCCTCCTTGATCTCGATCAGGCAGCATGACAGTCAATTCACCTGCTCCATTCACTTCATACGTCTTATTATGAAAAACATCTACCACCTCTGTTCCTTTAGCAAGGTCTGTGTGAAAAGTAACATCCTTAGCTTCTGTGTCAGTATTTAATCCGACATATATAGAATTTCCTTCATAAGCTCTTTGGAATAAGCTATATCCCTCTTCACTTCCTCCTGCAACTTGCTTTCTAGATCCTCTAGAAAAAATCTCGGAGTAATCTCCACGGATATTGAGCAGCTTGGAATAATGCTCTAGCAAATCCGCTTTTTCCTCTACTTTGTCCCATGGCATTGGTCTACGATTTTCACCTAGAATATCCTGATCAAAGTTAGCGTTCCTGCCAGAATGACCAAGCTCTTCTCCGTAATAGATAACAGGCTGACCTTTAGCCGTTATTTGTAGCGCGGCAGCGACCTTAAGCTTGCCTTCATCACCATCTACATATTCACTTAAAAATCCATCCTCATCATGACTGCTTAGAAATTGACCTAATGTTGCTGTATTATCCATCTGTTCATTTCTGTACTGTAAATACTCCTCTACAGCATCAATATCTCCGTTCACAAACGCTTGTGCTTTATGTTTAAATGTGAAGTCTAGCAAACTATCCATTTGTCCACTACGTAAATAGCCATTTTGATTCGCTACATCATCTCCAAACGATTCTCCAATCAATTTAAATTCTGGCTGTACGGTCGTGAGTGCATTTTTAAACGCCTTCCAGGTGGTGGATTCCACATGCTTGACTGTGTCTACACGGAAATAGTCTATCGTGTCTCCCCGATCTGTTCTAGCACGCTCTAGCCAGTCTACCTGCCACTGTATGATCTGCTCACGGACGGCTGGATTTTCCGTTTCGAAGTCAGGTAGTCCTGCAAGCTCTCCCGTTATGTCTCCACTTCCTGGTTCAGTACGAATAATATCTCTAAATCTTTCTTGATCCTCAGCTGTTGGAAAGTTTGTTACCTCATTAACATTTTCATCTGTTACCTTCATACCATATCCGGCATGATTGAGCACAACGTCTACCATTAGCTTTATCCCTCGATCATGGGCTTGATCAATAAGCTCCTTCAATGTATCTAAGTCTCCTAAGTGCTCATCAATTTTCGTAAAATCCTTAGCCCAATATCCATGATAGGCATATTGATATTCCCAAGGCTGCCCTTCTCCAACATTAAAATCAATATTATCTACAATAGGTGTAATCCAAATTGTATTGATGCCTAATGCCTCTAAATAATCTAGCTTTTCAATAATCCCACGCAGGTCCCCACCATGATACGTTTCTAAATGAGTTGTATCATAGTTTTCACCGTTAGGGTTATCATTAGTTGGGTCGCCATTATAAAATCGATCCGTAAGCATAAAGTAAATCCTTGCTTCATCCCAATCAAAGTCCATCTCTGATTCGTACACCTTTGGCACAACGTTAAGCTGTGTTTTTGTTCGGTGAGAGTTCCCAAACTCATCGACAACAGTGATTGGAATCTCTTTTTGACCAGCACCTACTGAATTTTGAACAGCAATAGATTGGCTTAGCAGCTCCTTATCCAGCTCAACCTGAGCTTCACCACCTAACATCGTAAGGTCAGCATACACCTTAGAAATAGACGAACTGCCTTCACCGTCTACGTTTACAGTTAGTACGGCATTTTGATCATGATGAATCTCAGTAGGCAAGATGCTTGCTGAAACCTCTAGCTCAGGCTTACCATAGGTAACCTCTGAAACCCCATTTCTAGTATTATACGGATCGGTTACCTCTTCCGTTTGCCCGGCTCGTGTAACAATAAACGTGTAGGGATATGTTCCCTCTTCTACTTCATGCCATGTGTAATAGAATCTTTCTGCCCCTTCATCATAAGACATCTCAAAGCTCTCTTCGTTTACCTGTAGCATGACTTCATCTATCGTTCCCATTTGATCATGACGAAACAGCTCTGGATCACGATAATAGAAGGTAATACTACCATCATCAAGCACTGGCCCCTGCACAGAAGGTACCTGATTATATTGACTTTGTCCGCTTTGTACCAAGACTTTGACAAAATCATCATTTGGATCTACTTGAATAAATCGATCTTCGTCCGTATCCTTTTGCTCCCAATCATTTAAGCGCACGATAAAGCCAATTCTTGTTACACCAGGAGCAATTTCAATATTAGCAACCGCTTTTCCATTTCTAACTTCCTCAAAATCAATTCGATCCTCCTGTACGCCAGTTCCCCAAACCCATAAGTTCCATCCGTCATAATCTTGATTAGCTCGCTCGTACTGTAGCTGGATATAACGCTTGACGTAAGGCTTCACTTCTACTTGCCATATATCCTCAATATCTCCAGCTGAGGCATGAATATCAACTATACCTGCTGAAACTCCTGTTACCCTTCCAAATGCATTAACCTCAGCAATCTGAGAATTACCTGATGACCATGTAACCTGAGGGTTTTGGATGAGCTGACCATGCTGATCCTTCACTTCTGCTCGCAGTTGGTTAGTCTGCCCCTCATAAAGAACAGGGTCTCCCTTGATCTCAATTTCTGTAGGTACTAGTCTTTCTACAAGAAGATTAGCTTCAGCTACAAGCTCTCCTGAGGTCACACGAATTCTTGTTTGACCATTACTCAAAGCTGTAATTCTCCCATGATTAGAGATCGTAGCTACAGAGCTATCGCTCGAATGCCAAGTCATCTCCTGATCTGTCAGTGGATTTCCTCTCTGATCCCTCACCGTTGCTTTAGCAGCTCGTTGCTGACCCACCTCTAAAGCAACTGTTCCAAGCTCAAGATCAATAGTAGCTGGAGTAGATGTATACTCACTAGCCTGATCATACAGCACCATCATGGATAAAGCTGGAACCGATACCTCGTTACCAGTAATTGTCTCTATAGTTTCCACACCTGCACGGTGGTCGTTCACGACCACGTTCCAGTCAGATGAGATGGCTGGTAGAGAAGCCGTTGAAGCCGTATTATTACCATTGTAGATCACCACAATATTTTGCCACGTATCTTGATTAGCAAAATCCTTTAACGTAAACGCGACAATCTGTCCCTCCTGCTGATACACCTCAAGATTCTGTTCAATCTGTTCCTTTGTAGACATTCTGAACGCTGGATGCTTTTGACGCAATTCAATTAATCCTTGATAGTATTCATAAACCAGTGTAAATCTTGCTTTATTCTCCCACCGAATTTGGTTGACAGAGTCTGGACTTTTATAGCTATTATGGTCACCATATTTACTTCTTAGAAGCTCATCTCCCGCATGAATAAAAGGTATTCCTTGTGATGTCAGCACAATTCCATTGGCAAGCAACGATCGACGAATGGTCTCATTAGCAAATAAATCAGCCTCGTCCACATATTTATAAGGGTCTGCCGCTGCCACCGCTTCGTCCACATTTCCACCATCTAGTAGCTCACCATCCAAAATATTAAGGAAGCCTACATCATCCCTTAAGCCTTGAGTAGTAATGACCTTATCCCAAAGATTTAAGTTGTCATGAGCCGTCACATAGTTAATCGTTTCCGTCGGTCCGTCTGTAAAATCAGTAATCGCTCCACGCAGTCCTGTAACGATGCCTGACTCATGACCCGACTCACCCGTAGCGAAGCCTTTTCCAGCCCCATCACTATCTCCTTTAATAGCCCCACGCAGGTGATCATTAAACACGGCAAAGTTTAATCCTTTTTGAGAGCCTTTCAGTGTCTGTTCCGTTAAAGGCGAGCTCCCACCAGTCCACGGCTCTCCATAGATAATTAGATTTGGATCAACTTGCTCATGTAGCTCCTGAGTCAATTCCTTCATTGTAGTTGTATCAATCAATCCCATTAAATCAAAGCGAAACCCATCAATATTGTACTCTTCAGCCCAGTAGCGAACTGATTCCTTAATATATTTGCGTACCATAGGTCTTTCAGAAGCAATTTCATTTCCTACTCCTGAGCCATTGGTAATAATCCCGGCATCATTGGTTCTGTAATAGTAGCCTGGCACAATGTTATTAAATGGACCATCCTCCACATTAAACGTATGGTTATAAACCACATCCATAATGACCCCTATCCCATTCTCATGAAGAGCCTGAACCATTTCTTTAAACTCTATAATTCTATTAGTAGGATCAGTTGGATCGGTAGAATAGGAGCCTTCAGGTACGTTATAGTTCTGAGGATCATAACCCCAATTAAACTTATTCTCAGTAGAGTTAGGATCATTAACTGTTAGCTCATTAACCGTTTTAAAATCATAGACAGGAAGTAAATGAACATGAGTCACACCTAGCTCCTTCAAATGATCTATTCCTAAGCTATTGCCCTGATCGTCCTGTAGTCCAGATTCAGTAAAAGCCTTATACTTCCCCTTATGCTCAATTTCTGATGCCACATCAACAGAAAAATCTCTGACGTGGAGCTCATAAATCACAGCATCCGTTGCTTGTACAAGTGTTGGCTTGCGATCCAGCTCCCACTGCTCCGGATTCGTTTGCTTTAAATCCACAATAGCCGTTCTTGCTCCGTTCGCTGCTACTGCTCTAGCATAAGGGTCTACAGCATATTCATCGGTCCCGTCTGCAAATGCCACATTATACATATAATAACGATCGCTTAGATCCCCATGAACAGTAGTTGACCACACTCCCTGCTCATTTCGTTCCATGGCTACGGACTCTCCACCCGTATGATCTGTTACCTGCCCCTGTTCATTGAATTCTCCAGCGTCATCGTATAAGTGAAGAGAAACCTCTTCAGCCGTTGGAGCCCATATTTTGAAGGCGCTCTGACTAGCTGTATACGTAAGCCCCAGGTCATCTTCCGAATAGTAAAAGCTAGGATCATCCAATACGGTACGCATTGTTACATGAACCCCTGTGAAATACTCACTTTTTAGCTCATATCTTTTTCTTACGTCAAGCTGTTCTGTGCTTTCAATGCTAATACGGATTGCTTTATCCCCTGTTTTTTGTGCGTTAATAGGTATTTCCGCATTTGTGGCAATATCCACTAGTTTAAACTGAACTAGCTCATCCTCCGTAACTTCATGAGTGGTCACAGCGTTAATATATCTTAATGAATCCATATGAGCTGCTCTCACTCTCGGTGACGTGTCTGCCTCTTCTTTTGTATAGAAAACCTGATTGACATCCTGGATCAGCCAAACCTCTACCTCTTTCTCCCCTTCAGCAGCCGTTATTCTTCGTGGTGGCTCCTGTTCAGACCAGTTCCCTGGACGTGTGATGACTTGAATGGAGGGAGCAGGAAGCTTAAATTCAGCAACAGCAAATCCATCCTCCGTAGTATCTGCAAATTTTACAGCTTTTCCATCCTGACCATCTGCCCAAGTCCACATGTCCCATTGGCTTTGCTGACCATCGTAACGGAAATAGTTTACTTTATACGTAGTTAATAATGAAGGATCCCATTCCGTTGTAAAAGTAAATATAACATCCTCCGTCCAATCTCCTTCTATCTTCCCGGAAATCGTGCCTTCTGGAAGGACAATACTGTAGCTCTGAGCATACTTCAAAGGCTGTTCCAGCTCTAGAATCAATCGATTTTCATCAACCTGTACAGATTTTGTTACATCCGTGTAGTCGATTGGCTCACCAATTGAATCACTAAAACCGTAAACTCCTTCAACTACACTCGGAGACTTCTCTGAGTTTACTAGAGTAATAGTGTCATTAAATTCAATAACTACTTCTTCTAAGGAAGTAGAAATATCCATAGATTCGTGAGCTGGGGTCATACTTGTCATGCGTAGCTTGTTTTCCATGCCTTCGATTGTATAGGCGCTACTATACGTAGATTGTATATTTTGACGATCTCCAGATTCATTCCATGATGAAGCAATTTGATTATCTGCACGAGGCAATACGTCAAACGCTCCATGCTCATGTTCGTTATTTCCTCCTAATACAACGTGTGCCTTGATCTCATCACCGTTAGATAGACCAAGCTCTGCTAGAGGAATTTTTCCTTCAAAGCCATGAAGACGGTCTACAGCAAACTCAGCCCCTTTTAATTCCGTCCATGTAGATAACAGTGGGTTAGTCAAATCAGATGCATGATAAACAGCAGCACCGTTTACCTCGTTATCATTTTGAAGTCTATGCATAATATGAAGCTGTGGCTTGTTCTCCATTCCCGAATAGTTGTATTGATAATTCCATGGGTTGCTAGAAACAGTAGAATTCTCATCGTTGATTTGTAACGCAATATTTACATACTGCCCCTCTTCTCCCCAATTAGGTACATGTTTTGCTCCCACCCAGTAATATAAATACTGACTATCGTTTGATAAACGTAGATCACTTATACTAAAACTTTCCCACCCATCTTCTTCTGAATAAGCAAGCTGTTCAACCGTTTCCCAAGCGGAATCCTTAAACCCGTCAACCTGAATGACTCCATCTTCAAGAACCGCTAGCGTTATATTCGTCGGATAAAAAGGAAGTAAAGAGAATATCATGACAAAAAATAAACCTAGTGCCGTCCATTTCTTCATTTTGTTTCTCATTCATTCATCTCCTTTAGTTTATTTAATAGCAGTTAGCAATGATTAAATGTAAATTTTAATGCAATCGTTTGCACAAATAGAACTATGTAATTACGGTTGATTAGAGAAATTTATAGTTCCCCCATACTGACCTGTACTGAAGAGAGGAACTCACAGTTCATTTATAGTGTGCAAACGCTTTCAATAATATCTCTTTTATCATATCATTCCGTATGTTTTTAGACAATGAATTTTCTGAAAATATGAAAAAAGACCCATGAAGGATCTTTTTTCATAAGTATACCTATGCTTTTGCTTGTGCTTAAGCTCCGATATGCTCCAAAGCCAGTTCGATAGCATGATCAGAGTTACATGGAAGATCAGGAATGACTCCTACCCCTTCCCAACTTGTCCCAGTGGCTTTTATAATAGGACGACCTGTAGAAATGGATATTCTAAGCTTCTCATTTAGCGGAAAATACGTATTTCTATATGCTCCACCTGCTGATGTTTCTCCCACAATGATTGCTTTTTTGTTTGCCTGTAGGACATACGCAAAATACTCAGCTGCCGAAACTGTTTTTTCATTCACCAGAATATACAGCTTATGCTCCTTCTCTACTCTCCTTTTACCAACCACAAATGAATGGCTAAATGTTTGTGCTTCTGTGGCTCCCTCTTCCATAAAGTAGGTCGTCGAAAGATGTGTCGGCATTTCATCAAAAAAGTAGCTGATTAGATACTCTGAAAGTCCACCGTATCCCCCACCATTATTCCTAATATCGATGACTATTGCCTTAGTATTTTCGAGGAATTTCATAGCAGCATTACATGTATCGATTCCTCGATCTGGGTGCATAAAACCAGTTATTTTTAGATATCCAATGTTTCCATCTAGGATCTTTGCTTCGGTGAAACCATAGTTCTCTGTTATTTCTTCCTCTCTTTCTTGCTTGAGCCAATCATCTAAGCTTAGCTTTGACTCCCCCTTATCCTTGGCAATGGCTCTTACATAAAGATGCTTATCCCCACTTAACTCTAGTAGATCTGTAGTAAGAACGTTTGCTAAATCTTCATAGTTGTCTAGTGACTCATACTGTCCCTCATCGAGCTTTTTCTTAATGCCTTCAACAATCTCCTCTGTCTTTTCTGTAACCACATAATTGGCTTCCAAAAGCTCTATTACCTTCGTTACTATCCCTTTGCCATCTAATGGACTAACTATTTGTTTTTCAGTATCCCTCATGCCCTTGTCTCCTTTATACTAATGTATCTCCAGGATCAATAAATCAACTTCTGACTTAAATTGTCTTGGTTTTCAATAGCTTAATAGAAAATAGATTATCAACATTAAATATAGTTCGACCAATATCGAACTTTATGATATAGTTCGATTATAAACGAACTACATGGGGATTAGCAAGTGAAACTATACAGTTATTAATACCAAAAGAAACTTCTTTCTGAAAATGGGAGAAACGATCAGAGGAAGGAGGTCAAAGTTCGAATTTTTCAATGGGCTAAAAGCCCCTTCAAAGGAGATCATTAGATTTAAAGATGTTGCTCATAACCTTCCTTTTGAGGAGCCCGAAGTGTTTGCTGAAGCTTTAATAAACATCGCTGAAAAGTACAAATAAGGTGCCAAATTAGGGATTTTTTAAAATTCAAACAAGTATTACAAATTGGTTATCTTACTTGAACTATCTCCCTTAACACCATTAAAAAATACTTGTAAAAGCTCTTTATATACGTGACGCTTCTGTTCTCCTTCTGGATAACGCTCCAAATACTGTGTTGCCTGATTACTAAACATCTGCATATAAAACATTAGCGTTTCCCTCGAGAGTTCCCTATTAAAGTAGCCTTGTTCTTTTCCTTGATCAATAAATCCTTCTACAAAAGGAAGGATTTTTTCTTCGTACCGCTTCATTTGAATAGCTATTTCTGGATCACTAGATGTAAATATATCTAAGAACTCCACACTCATTGAGTCGAATGCTTTTGTTTTTTCCAGGATAAACCACTCTATTTTTTCAACGAAAGAACGATCACTTTCTACAACTGACTGAAACTCCTCAATCTGTGCTTCCATGTAATAGGAAAGGGCCAGAAGAACTAACTCGTCTTTACTTCCGAAATAATTATAGATCGTTACCTGGGATACTCCAGCTTTCTTAGCAACCTCACTGATCCTTACCTTACGTATGCCGTGCTCCATAAATAGCTGTATAGCAGCCCGACAAATGCCTTCTTTTTTACGTTCCGTTCTTCTTTCATATCCGTTCATAAAATCACCTCACCTTTATCATATTATACATTTTGAACTATTTCAAAACAAAAACTTCATAACTCCTTGCCCTCTCACTATTAATAGGATAAAATAAATTATGAAATGAAATATTTTTATTATTATATTTCATTATATAAATTTACGTGGACGGAAAAATCAACTGAGTTGAATCTTCAACTTTATAATTAATCCTTGTTAAGGAGTGTTATCATGTTATCTACTAAAGTAAAAAGTATCTGGGTAAACGTCAATGGCTTAAAACTCATTGTTATACCACAGGGGACTCAGGTCCACCAATCATCCTTATCCATGGAGGAGGAATGGACTCGGCTAAATTATCCTGGGACAGGATCATTGAAAACCTGTCCCATCAAGCTCAAGTTTATGCCTTAGATTTACCTGGTTATGGGCAGAGTGAATATCGTTCCGGAGTTCAATATTCCACGAACTTCTATGCCCACTTTATCAAAGCTTTTATGGATGAACTAAAGCTAGATAAAGCGATGGTCATGGGGCTTTCCTTAGGGGGAGGAGTTGTTTTAAGCTTTACCCTGCAGTTTCCTGAGAGAGCTACAGCTCTTGGCTTGGTGGGAGCAAACGGAATGGCGAAGAAGTGGGAGTGGCATTTTATTACCTATCATTTCTATGTGAGAACACCACTCAATCGTCTGTCCTTATATATGATGAGAAAGAAGTCCTTTATTCGTACCATTGTGAAAGCCGGTCTATTTTATAAACCTGAGAATATTACAGACGAGCTACTTGATGAAATCTATCAGGAGGCTTTAAATCCTCACTTTGGAAGAGCGTATGAGTCTTTTCAAAGAAGTGATTACATGGGGCGCCAAGGGTTACGCAGTTATTTCGGGGATCAAATGCCAAATATTGATGTGCCAACGTTAATCATTCACGGTTCTGATGATCGAACGATACCTGTTGATCATGCACGTAGAGCTCACAAGCTTATTCCTGATTCAGAGCTACATATTATGGATGAATGCAGACATTGGTCGCAGAAGGAATATCCGAATGAGTTTTCGCAAGTGGTTGGGAGCTTTATTTCTAGGAAGTTGAGTTAGATATCTTTGTTAAAAATGCAAAGCCAAAAGGTGTGCTTTACCTTTTGGCTTTTTTCTGTGTTGTTCTCACTTTATGTGCTCGGGGAGAGTGCATCGAAGCTATTTAAAATCCAATCAGAACTAGATCAATTTCAATCCATGCACTCAGGTAGAGTGCAACGAAGCTGAACAAGCTGTAGGACAAGTCCAAGTAAATTTCAATCCATGCACTCATGTAGAGTGCAACCGCTGTTTTTTGTATACATAAACCACGTTACAGAATTTCAATCCATGCACTCATGTAGAGTGCAACAGCGAGCAAAATGAGCCCTTATACACCATGGGTTAAGAAGGCCAAAAGTGCGAAACTATTTTTATATTACCATATTTTATAATATTTTTCATTATCCAATCCTGCAATCCCTTGTATAGCAACAGGTGCGAACCTCCTAGGGATTTTATGTGAGCTTGGGGTTCGCACTAAGAGTAAGATATCCGGATAAACAGCTTTTCTTCAATCTCCATAATTAACTCTGTGCACTCGTATAGAGTGCAACTTTTTAGATATAGATAAATTTAAAGTCCTGAATATTTCAATCCATGCACTCGTGTAGAGTGCAACCTATGGTTTTATAAGTAACGTCGTGCCAATCGTCATTTCAATCCATGCACTCGTGTAGAGTGCAACGAGCCGTAAAAGTCTTTTTGCGTGGAGCTGGTGTATTTCAATCCATGCACTCGTGTAGAGTGCAACACGGCAGAGTGAAGGCGACCTCATGAGCCAAGGATTTCAATCCATGCACTCGTGTAGAGTGCAACAGCGAGCAAAATAAACCTTTATACACCAGGCTTGAGATGCCCAAAAGTGCGAACCTATTTTCAGGTTACCATATATTAGTTGATTTTTCATTATAAAATTCTATAATCCCTTATATACCAACAGGTGCGAACCTCCTAGGGATTTTATGTAAGCTTGGGGTTCGCACCAGAAGCGTCGGTGAAGATTTTATATTCATAACTTCTATTCCTTTATGATAATCAATAATTTTAAGAGTATTGGCTAAGTTAAAACCGAGCTCATTAATCCTTTATCGTCTGTCCAAGATCCATAATCACTAGCTCTTGACCTGATATTTCCCTACGTTCCCATTCATTTTTCAACCTCATTAGAGCCTCTTCCGCCGTATCATCTGCTAGTCTAAATGCGCCATAGTGCATAGGGATAAACTTCTTCGCACCTAAATCCAAGTAGGTTTGCACCGCTTCCTCAGGTGTCATATGAGATACCTTCATAAACCACTCTGGATCATAGGCTCCAATAGGAATTAGAGCCGTATCAATAGAATAGGCTTCACCTATCTTTTTAAACCCATGAAAGTAGCCACTATCTCCAGCAAAGTAGATAGCTCCTTCACTAGCGCCACCTTCTCTGATCGTCCATCCTCCCCAGTGGGAAGTATTTGTATCCCAAGGCGTTCTCCTTGTCCAATGCTGGGCAGGAACCATATCGAATGTGACTCCATTCTCTTCCACCGAGCTCCACCAAGGGACTTCCTTCACCTTTTTAAAACCTTTCTTTCCAAGCATGCTAGCAAGTCCTTCTGGTACAAGCAACAATGGGTCTCCCGGAAGTGCTCGTAATGAAGGAATATGTAAGTGATCGTAATGCCCATGTGAAATTAAAACAATATCAATAGGTGGCAGCTCGTTCATTGTCAGTCCTGGCCCAGACAATCGTTTGGAAAAGCCCATTCGTTTTGCCCAAACAGGATCAGTGACGATATTTAATCCTTTAAACTGGATGAGAAACGTAGAATGACCTATCCATGTAATAGAAGTCTTTGAACGATTCTCTCTTAAAAAGTCTACCTCTTTCACATCAGATTGTGGCACAACGTAGCTCATATCCACTACTTTGCTTTTTCGCACTTTTGCCAATTGCGCATATCTTTAAAGGTTTTATGAGTAGACACGTTGTCTATATTGGAGTAGCGTTTTTGAGAACTCATCAGGTTAAATTACCTCTTTCATTTGACGAAATTATAATCTATAAATCTATTTGTTGGTCACTTGCATTCTGAAAACGATTTATACGCTCTTCCTCAGATTCTATAGCCGATTCTATGTAACGACTAAGCCCTGCCACATCATACTCAGCTAAGAATGAAATGTATCTTGCACGTTCCTTGCTCTGGATAACTATAGGTGGGAAATCATGCTGTAGCAATGAGTAAGTAATAAGCAGCCTACCTGTCCTACCATTCCCATCTGAAAAAGGGTGTATCCTCTCAAATTCTATATGTGTTTCGCTTATCGCTTGTATTTTTTCTTTATCATCCTTTGCCGAATCTAAACGGTAAATTAAATTATCTACCCATTGTTGCATTAAAAAAGGTGTATCTTTGGCACTTGCCGTTACAAAGTCTGCCCCTAGGATGGCATTATCTGATGATTTAAATAATCCTTTATCATACTGGAGTTTATCTGTTAAATGGGAGTGAATTTCTTTTACCGTATAAAGGGATAGTGGGACTCCGTTAGACACTTCATTTAGAACAAAATCAAACGCTTGTCTATGATTGGAAACCTCGTAAACCTCTCTTAAATCATAGTCTCGATTACCTGTAATTGTATTATGTAGGATGATGGATACTGTTTCTGGAAGTGAGATAGTGTTTCCTTCAATAGCTGATGAATGGTGTGCAAGCCTGACAAGTATATCGTCTAAATATTCATTTGGGAATTTACGCATGATTTCCATTCCTTTCTACGTACTCGTAAAGAATGCGACTACTGAATACAAAGAGTGCTATGATTTGTTTTTTTGTATTTCAATCCACGCACTCATGTAAAGTGCTACTGCAAGCAAAACAAACTCTTACGCGCTAGACTTAGCAAACCCAACAATGCGAACCTATTTTCAGTCTACCATATATTAGTTGATTTTATCACTCATTTTACTCTAATCCCATGTATACCAACAGGTGAGAACCTCCTTAGAAAATTCATGTGAGCTTGGGGTTCAGACTAGAGTTTTTATAGTAAGCTTGTATTTCCATGAATTTGAGAATCTAATATTTTTTAAATTTCCTTATTTTCGTGAATTTAAGTTGACTCAAAGTTCTAGCTAGATTAGAATTTGAAATAATGGAATATAGTTCAAGTGAGGAGGTTATGAATGTGTTAAGGGAGAAGATTATGCGAACTCTTGATAACCATAACACCCTAGATCAACGTAAGCTTTCCCATATAGCCAATGTAACAGAGTCAACTATCTCAAGATATCTGCATGGTCATGAAGAAATGAGATTTGAATCTGTATTGAGAATCATAAAGTACTTGTACCCCAAAGAAGAGCTATCTATCATGTCTGAATATGTCATGACTCAAAGATCTAGAAATGCACGACTTAGCCTAGAATATTGTGCGATTCACAAGCTTTGGAGAGAGTTTGATTTCTTAATTGATCTTCTAAGTTCTTCTTCTACAAACCCGACAGATCGTGAATGGGCTGAAATTTATAGTTTGCTTCGTTTAAGAATATTAGATGACTCATATACCCAAGAGGAACTTTTACTAAAAGTAGAAGAATTCAAGCCCAAAGATGTTGAACTCAAAGTCTTAAAAGCAATCTTGAAAGCCCTCATTTATTACGATATGAAGGAAGTTAACTCTATCCTGCTACATAACAAAAATACCTTTAGTCTTATTGAGGATATTAAAAGTGATTTTCTTCGTTCTTCATTCTCTGTCCGATTGGGAATTATCTTAAGTGTTGTTCACTTGTATTCTAATAAACTTGAACAGTCCAGACAGGCTAGTTATTCTATCCTCGGGCAGGATTATATACATCATATGAAGATACCTGCATTAAATCAATTAGGAGAATCGTACCTATTTACAGACTATCAGCAGTCTTTAAATTACTTTAGCCGTGCTTTAAATGCAGCAATTAGCCTAGATCATTCCCAATATATACGTACGATAAAATTGAATATATCTTTCCTGCACTCATATTATTGTATAGAGTCAGATTTTGAGATACAAATAGATGATCAAACCTCCCTAATGAATTATATTTTTTATCTGATTCAAAAGGGTGATCATTCCCTTGCACAAGAGCAGCTTGACCAAATAAATATAGATGTATTGACAGAATGGAACAAAGGCTTTTATTTTTATTACAGGGGTCTCCTAAGCGACAACATAAAGCTGTTCTACCAGTCAGCAGAAGCCTTTGATACCATAGAGCATTATTTCTATTTACAGCTACCTTTGATTGAATTACAGAGGCTTGGTGAGAATGAAGAGGCTCTTAAAATAATATCTAAGAAAAGAGGGAGCACGTATGAAGAAAATTTTAACTATCGTATTCACAAGTAGTTTATTTACCCTTCTAGTCTTTTCTAACTTCTCCACTGAAACTCTTACTACTTCTACTAGTCCTGGCGGTTCAATAATTGAAAAGCAAAATGTTGAAGTCAAAATCTAATATTCGAAAAGGGAGTCGCTTATCATAGCGCTCCCTTTTTTAATGAATTCAAAAGTAAGTATCCTCCTATTCAAACTGAATTCAATCTACACACTCGTAAAGAGCGTGACAATGCTCTTTTCATTTATACAGCTCCTTCCTTTTTTATGTTTCAATCCACACACTCCGTGAAGAGTGCGACAGCGGGCATAATAAGCTCATATATATCAAGGCTTAAAAAGGCCAAAAGTGCGAACCTATTTTCAGATTACCATATATTAGTTGGTTTTTCATATTAATTTTCTACACTCCCTTATGTATCAACAGGTGCGAACCTCCTAGGGATTTTATGTGAGCTTAGGGTTCGCACTTCATTAACTTCATTAACGCTTCCTTCTATATTTCAATACTTTTACCCATTTCCCTTTTTAACACTTACCTACTTTTCCCTCTTCCCTTAACCTCCCAAATAGTAAATTCCTCTTGATTAAGCGAAAGAACAACAAGCTCATCTGCCAAGTTAACTACAGGACAGGCATGATTAGGGATAACCTCAATTATATCTCCTATCCTAAGATCCCCGTTAGGGCTTCCTTCCAAAACTCCGTGCTCCTCTGACAACCTAGTTATAGTCAAGTCAGGCTGCCCAACAACATATCCATATCCAGAAACTCCAGATTGACCGTGTGCCCCTTGATCTAATGTAAGAGTTTTCGAACCAGCATCAATAATCCAGCGATTAGGTGCAGGCTGAGAAACTACCCTACTGGCAACACGAAGAGCACATTGCTCAAATGTAGCAACGCCTAACCCTACCTGAGTCCGATCATAGAATACGTAGTTCCCTGGTCTTAGCTCTGTGACGCCGGGTACTGCTCCAGAAATTCGAGCTGTTGGTGTAGAGCCAACACTAACTTCAAGCTGAGGAAGGGCAAAGGAGGAGCTTACTTCATCAATCAGTTCTAGTAAAGCTCCGGCTTCATAATGTCCAATCCTATTAAGCTCTTCCGTAGAGCTTGCCCCATAAGCATGACCGGCATGTGTCATCACTCCAATGAAGCTAAGATTTTTACAGTTCAGTAGATTTCGGATAAAGGCCCGAACCTCTGAGCTATCTGGATTTAGTCCACATCGATTTAAGCCTGTATTAATTTTGACTGTCACAGAGAATGACGTTTGATGTTGTTTAGCAAAGGCATTTAATGCTATTACTTGATCCATATGATCAACCATAAGAATAAGTTCAGCTTGCTTTTGAAGGGCAAGAGCCCGCTGTAAGTTCTGCTCTCCAACAACAGGGTAAGCAACAAGAATGGATAATTTTCTTCCGTTAAAAAGAGATGAAGCTACAATCTCCTCTGCCTCACCAAGCTTTGCAACTGTGACCCCTATTGCCCCCTGCTCAAGTTGAAGCTGAAGAATCTCCATTGTTTTATGTGTCTTAAAATGTGGTCGCAGCTTAACAACATGCTCTTTAGAAAATGAAGCCATATCTTTAATGTTCTGCTTGAGCTGATCTTGATTAACTAGCACTTGTGGGGTCAAAATCTTTCCTGCATCATTTGAGGTTAACCAGTTGTTTAGATATGGGTGCATGAGTAGAACCTCCTTAAGCTTGAGTTATTTAAAATAGAGCTGTTCATTCCATTTGCAAGTATATTTTTACCATGTTATTATTAAACTAGAATAAGGACGGTGTCGCGACCGTCCCTAGCACAACACTTGGGTGGAAATACCTCCAAGAAAACAGAGATAACCTGCTCCTTGCGACTAGCTTAGGCAGGTTATTTTCTTTTCTCGATATATGTTAGCAACGCTAGAACGAAGGTTCAAAATGCAAACATAACAATGATCAATTGAAAAGATTCCATAAGCATCACCCCCATTCTGAAGGTTAGCTTATACCCACCCAAGCTCAGTTGTACAAGGAATATTATACCATATAACCTAACGGTCATTTTACTTTTTCCAAGTAAAAGAGTAGCACAGCTATTAAAAATTTATTATACTTAGAATAATCAAACTACTAAAAAACGTAAAGTCACTTTGCTTTATACCAATTTTTTTATATCTCATCAATTAAACATGCACCCTTATCTGTTTCTTTACTAAAGACCATTACTTGCAAGCCCGACATTCAGTCTATAAGCATCTTTTTAAAAGCTAAATTGTCTAGGATGAGCATATAGTAATCGTGTGAATAAAAGGTATACAGGAGGGGATTTTTTATGCAGTATAATGCAACAACAGTAGGGCTCGCCAGCGTACTAACACCCTGTCAATGTGTCATTCAGTATCCTCGCAACATTCAAATAGAATGGTTCTCTCAAAATTACTGTGTTTTTATGCTAGAAAGCTCTAAATCCGGACTCACATACCTAGCAGCAACTCATCCAGAGCTTGAAAAAGTGCAGTTCATTCATTTTTCCTATAACAATGGAGATATTCGTAACGTGTACAAAGCTTTAGATTGGAATGAAACCGCTTTATTTTCCGCTGAGGATAGGGATACCTTTTACTATAAGACGGCTCCTTCACTATTAGATCTAAACTACTTCCTTGAGAGATATAAGGTTTCTTAAAAAAATGACTACAGTAATGGTTCTAGCTAAAACGTGGCCCAGCCGATGCCCTGCTACGGAAGCTTGTCTACCGCAATAAACGTAAGAGCACTAAGAATAGACCTTCTGATATTACTTTGGATAGTTAAGTTCCCTTGTTTATTATCGCTTACTCTAACTAAATAGATGTCTAAGAGCTCTTCCCTTGCGGAAGAGCTCTTTTGTTTTAACAGAAAAACAATCACTTAAACTACTAAGATAGGTGGGTGGTCATAATGAATTTTTTATTCTATCTCGCAACTAAAAATATTAAATCATTTACACTTCTAATGAGTGGTACTTTTTTAATGTTAGCCTCTTTTAGAGTATTCTACAAACAAAATTTTAGTCGTTGTGACTCATCAGATTGGTACCCTAAAAATTTCGTTTCTGTTTTCCATCTTTAGGACGGAAGGATATATAAGGTCAACAAAGTAGTTTCTATAGTTCCAACTAAAGGAATTATAGACTTTTTATCGTATATATAAGTGTAATATATTGATTTTAAGTCTAGTCGATAGTAACTAGGTGCAAAACTATCTTTGTGGATTTCAGCAGGATGGAAACTGAATACTAGTGCAGCCTATCCCTTAGAATCAGTAGACCTTATATTCATTACTTTGAGAAGGGAAGAAATGACATGAAAAAATACCTTTCTATTTTAATTTGTGCTGTTCTTATTATCTCTACTTCCTCAGTCACTTTTGCTCATCCTGGTAGAACTGATGCCAACGGTGGTCATACGTGCAGAACAAATTGTGAAAAATGGGGTCTCGAGTACGGAGAATATCATTATCACAGCGGGGGAGGCTCAGGGACTAGATCAAACTCAACCTCATCCTCTTCTTCTAGTAGCTCAGCAGGTTCATCCACTACTGCTACAACGAAGTCAAATCCTGCTCCTGTTCCTGCAGGGCCAAGGTATGAACTAGCCCATGTTACAGTGAAGCTTGACGGCAAAAATCTATCTTTTACACAGGACCCTGTTACGGTCGATGGGAATACACTTGTACCGATGAGAGAGATTTTCGAAGCACTTGGCGCAAAAATAAAATGGGACAGTGCCTCTGAAACAGTAACTGGAACAAAGGGAGATATAACCGTTAAACTGACTATTGGTCAATCCTATGCCACAAAAAATGGGCAGAGATTGTCCCTTTCACATCCAGCCGTTATTGTGAGCGATAAAACGATGGTACCCTTAAGATTTGTTAGTGAAGCCTTAGGAGCAAAAGTAAAGTGGGATGAAAAAACTAGAACGGTTCATATTACGAACGAATAGCCTTTTCAATTATTAATGATTCACCTTGTCAGCAAACTATATTTACATACACCTACTGCCTTCAACTATTCGTAAGAGTATTAAGGAAGCGGTAGGTTTTTTCTTATTTTAAAAAATGATCTCTAGTCTACGTATCTAATCACTCTAGTTATTTGTCTTATCATATATAACAGAAAAAGGAGGATCCTGTATGACACATCGTAAAGAAACAACTTTACAAGATTTAGAGACGGAAGCCTGGAAACTTAAAAATACGTTCCTAGAAACCATTGCCCCTTATCGTTCAGATTTATGGAAGTATTGTCGCAGTCTAACAAGGTCACCTTGGGACGCCGAGGATTTGGTGCAGGAAACATTACTTAAAGCCTTTGCTTCACTAGGACAAATTTGGCAGCCTATTCATCATAAAAGCTACCTTTTTCGCATTGCTACTAATACGTGGATTAATCAATGGCGCCGAAAAAAGCTCATCAAGTATACGGAATATGAGGAGCATTATGAAGAGGTAAGGTCTGCTGAACCATTCGCAGAATATGATGTATACGAATCTATTGAACTATTGGTTACAAAGTTACCTCCTAAGCAAGCCGCTACGATTTTACTTGTAGATGTATTCAGCTTTACAGCAAAAGAAACAGCTGAAATGCTAGCCACAACAGAAGGGGCTGTTAAAGCTTTGCTACACCGAGCTCGAAACAACTTGAGATTAGCCCATAGCAAAGAGATGGAAGGAGACTCAAAGCAAGCTGTGAACAAAAAAGTAAAGACGTATCCTATGCCCGACAAAAACGTGATTGATGCACTCATTGACACTTTCCATAAACGAGATCCAGATGCGATGGCCAAGTTATTTTCTGAGGATGCTCATAACGATATTGTCCATGTAGGGCAGGAGTATGGACGAGAAATTATCCGAAATAACTCAATTAAAGATACGTTTTTACTTTGGCAAGGGGATTTACGCGCAGAATTGTATACTCTGTGGGGGCGGCCAGTAGTAGTTGTTTCTATGCTAGAAGGAGCAAGCTGGTTCCTTAAGAGCATTCTGTATCTTGAAACAGAAGAGAATCAGATTGTGACGAAAAAGGAGTACTACTTCTGCGAAGATTTACTACAGGAGGCAGGTCAAATATTGGGACTATCTGTTCATCCAAGAAATTAAGTGATGTGCTTAACCTTTATCTAGCAACTGATGTCCCAGAAGAGCAGCAGTGACTATGAAAGTTCCTATCCATACAAAACCCCCCACTTGTTAGTTGTGACTAACAAGTGGGGTGCAGTTCATGAATAGACAGGCGTCTTTTTCACACAATCACACAAACCTAACTCTAACGGTCAAATTTGCACCTTAGAAGTGGTTTTTTGACTTTCTTAACTTCTAACGGCCAAAATTGCATCTTAGCCGTGATCTTTGAACGAAAATCGATGGATGATTCATTCTAAGTATCGATTATGCAGTTAGAATAAAAAGTGGACACTCATAAAAGACACGTAGATAATAAAAGAAAGAAGACGGAGAGGGTGTCACAAATGAGTGGGGCAAGACAA